>JAUNTR010000038.1 GCA_030538575.1 Cruoricaptor ignavus
CCAAAAATCCGAAATGCGAAATCTGCCCATTACAAAATGATTGCTCTGCTTTTGCCATAGGAGAAATTTCTAAATTTCCTGTAAAAACAAAAAAGGTAAAAACGGAAGATTTGGCTCTGCATTATTACTTTGTAAAATACAAAAACCAATTCCTCATCTGCCGAAGAGCGACTGATTTTATATGGAAAAATCTATACGAGTTTCCTACCGAAATCCCCAAAATATGGGAAAAAGACATCCTTAATTCCAAAATAATAAAACATAAACTAACGCATAAAAACCTAAGTATACAGATTGATTTGGTAGCTTTAAATTCCGAAAAAGAGTTCTTGGATTTCGCTAACCAACAAAATTTACAAATCGTAAATTTGGAAACAGCTAACCAAAAATCTTTCCCAAAACCTTTGGAAAATTATATGAATTTTGGGGTTGAGTTTTGAGTTTCGAGTTTTGGATTTTGAGTCGTTACTCTAAGCGAAGTCGAAGAGCCAAAGGGAAAAGCCCTCCATTCAAAGTTTCAAGAGCAAAATTACGTATGGTTGTATTACGTCATATTTATTCAGAACTCAAAAAGACTCTTCGCTTCGCTCAGAGTGACAACATCCCAACATCCTTTTGCCCTCTTGCTTTTTGCTTACTGCTTTTAGCCTATTGCTTATAGCCAATCGCAATTATTCATTATATTGGCGTCCTGTCACTCTAAGCGAAGTCGAAGAGTCTCACTATCAAAGGGGTAAAGCAGTTTACTTATCGCTTTTAGCCTTTGGCTAATATCCAACATTAAATGTTGGTTTACAAAATCGTTCAGCCCATAGGGGCTTTAAATTCCCCTGTTCCGCAAAGGGAGAAAAGCGTCCAAATCTTGGTTCTTGTGTCTTGCATCTTGGCTCTCAGTTCTTTATCCTTTATTCCTGCTATTTTTCAGAATAGTGTATCCTATAAAACCAGAAAGTGCAGAGGCTATAAGAATGGCAAACTTGGCTTCGTCTTGTATTTCCACGTGCCCTTTGAAAGAGAGCAATGCTATGAAAATAGACATCGTAAAACCAATTCCTGCCAAAAAGCCTACACCTATCATCTGTTTCCAAGAACTATCGGTTGGTAACGAACTTATTTTTAATTTAATAGCTAAATAAGAAAAGAAACTAATTCCCAATACTTTTCCTAAAACTAAACCTAAAATTATCCCATAACCTAAACTGGAAAACAAACCCTCTACCATACCTGCCTTAAATGCAATATTGGTATTTGCCAAAGCAAAAATCGGCATAATGAGAAAATTAACAGGAGTATGCAGTTTATGTTCCAAAGTTTCCAATGGAGAAATCTTCGTAACCGATTCATTAGTCGGAATTGTAAACGCCAGCAATACACCTGCAATTGTAGCGTGAATACCAGAATGATGCATAAAATACCACAAAAACACACCTGGAATAAGATAGAGAATAAGATTTTTAACTTTAAAATAATTCAATGCTGCTAAAAGTGCAATAATCCCCGCACTGTACAAAAGGTAACTAATGTGCAATTCTTCGGTGTAAAAAATAGCAATAACAACTATCGCTCCCAAATCATCTACAATCGCCAATGCTGCTAAAAATATCTTGATTGCCGCAGGAACTCTCTTCCCCAACATAGATACGATTGCCAAAGAAAATGCAATATCCGTAGCCATCGGGATTCCCCAACCTTTGCCATAAGGTGTCCCAAAGTTGAAAGCTACATAAATCGCCGCAGGAACAAGCATTCCGCCAATTGCTGCAAAAATAGGTAACGATGCATTTTTGAAACTGGAAAGTTCGCCTTCTACAATTTCTCTTTTTATTTCTAAACCTACTAAAAGGAAGAAAATTGCCATCAATCCATCATTTATCCACATTGCGGTGGAATAAGGTCCTAATTGAGTATTAAGCAAATTCTGAAACGATTCTCCTGCCGAAGAATTAGCAATAAGCAAGGATACGAAAACACACGCCAACAGCAATATACCCGAAGACTGACTGCTGTGAAAAAAATTCTGGAAATACTTTGTAAGCTTCATAAAATATTCGTTTTTTTTAAAGTCTTTTTACCTTAGAAATACCTTCTATATTTTTCAGTTGTTTAAAGGTTTCTTCCAACTGTATTTTATTTTTCACTTCAAGGTTCATATTTCCGGTAAATATACCATTATTGGATGAAATAGACATACTTTTCATATCAATATTCATCCCATTGGTAATTACTTGTGTAATATCGTTCAGTATTCCCATTCTGTCCAAGCCTTCTATCTCTATTTTCACTCGGTTTTGGAAACTTTCAGAATTCACCCATTTTGCAGGCATTACTCTATAATCGTACTGAGCTCTTAGATTGATGGCATTTGGGCAATTATCGCTATGCACTTTAATCCCATCAGAAATCGTAATAAACCCAAAAATCTTATCTCCTGGGATTACGGTACAACATTTTGCAAAAGTATAGTTCAGTTTTTCCTCATCTTTTCCAAAGACAATAAGGTCAAGATTGGTTTCCTGTGGTTCTTCAAAAACCTTATTTTTAGATGGCGATTTTCGGAAACGGTTCAGTAGATTATTCAGCACATTTTTACTTTCCAAATATTTTCGTAAATCACTGGTATCCAAAGTCCCATCTTGGAAAGCAATAAACAATTCCTGCGAAGTTTTCAGGTTAAAGAATTTCTGCATCCTATTCACCTCATCATCATTAAAATTGATTTTCGCATGTCGCAATTTCCTTTGCAGAGTTTCCTTTCCTTCTTGTACAATATCGTTTTTTTGAGAATTAAGGAATGCTTTTATCTTAGATTTCGCTTTGGATGTTACCACAAAATCCAACCAATCGGCTTTTGGCTTTTGGTTTTGAGAAGAGAGAATATCCACTTGGTCGCCATTTTTCAAGATATAAGAAATCGGCACCAATTTCCCATTAATTTTTGCACCAAGACATTTCGTTCCCAAATCGGAGTGTACGGAAAATGCAAAATCCAACGCCGTAGAACCAATCGGCAAGATTTTTATTTCGCCTTTCGGCGTAAAGACAAACACTTCTTTGGAATACAAATTGAGTTTTATATTATCCAAAAGTTCTGTGGTAGAAAGGTTTTGCTGTTGCTCCAGCACCTCACGAATTTCGGTTACCCAGTGTTCAAAATTTTTCTCGTCCGAACTTTGTTTAAAACCTTCTTTATATTTATAATGTGCTGCTACGCCTTTCTCTGCAATATCATCCATCCTTTCGGAGCGTATTTGCACTTCTATCCATTTTTTATCAGGACCTAAAACAGTAAGGTGCAAACTCTCGTAACCTGTGGAACGTGGTTGGGAAATCCAATCCCGCATTCTGAGCGGATTGCTGTGGTATAAATCTGTAACAATGGAATAGATTTTCCATGCCAAGAATTTTTCGTTTTTCGCATCGGATTTATAAATGATTCTTATGGCATAATTATCAAAAACCTCCTCGAAGGAAACACCCTGTTTCAGCATTTTTCGGTAAATGGAAGAAATAGCTTTGGCTCTTCCTTTTATGGTAAAATTCAGTCCTTCCTCGCTTAGTTTTTCGGAAACTTCTTTTTTAAATTCTTCTACATATTTTTCCCGATTTTCTTTTGCCAACTCCAATTTCCCTACAATATCGTTATAAACTTCGGGATTATTGTATTTTAATGATAAATCTTCCAGCTCCGATTTTATATTATAAAGCCCCAACCTGTGTGCCAATGGTGCATAGATATAAACCGTTTCCGAAGCGATTTTCTTTTGCTTATCAGGAGCCATACTTTCCAGTGTTCGCATATTGTGCAATCGGTCGGCAATTTTAATTAAAATCACCCGAAAATCTTCGGATAATGTAAGAAGAAGTTTCCTGTAATTCTCGGATTGTATGGAGATATTTTGATGATTCATTACAGAAATCTTGGTCAATCCGTTGACGATATCTGCAATTTTTTCTCCGAATATTTTCTTCAAATCATCATAGGTGTATTCGGAATCTTCTATCACATCGTGTAGCAAAGCACAAGCAATAGATGTTGTTCCCAAACCTATTTCGTTGGCAACAATTTTTGCTACTTCAATCGGATGGTAAATGTATGGTTCGCCTGTTTTTCTGCGTTGGTCTTTGTGGGCATCTAATGCTATATCGAAAGCCTTGCGAATGAGTTTGTTTTGTTCTTCATCCAACGTTCTGTAAGTGTTGGAAATTAAATCCTTGTAACGTGCAAGGATTTCTTTGTTTTCTTGTTCTATATCGTACATCATCGATGAAATGTGTTTACAACATACGAATATAATAAAAAAATGGCGGATTGGCAAATAGAAAAAAGTTCCGAAGGAAATCCCTCGGAACTGTAATGAAAAATATGAAAAAAATTAACTTAAACTTTCTTATTCTTTCGGCTTAAAAACCTGTTGCAAATTTACCATCTTTTTTATCATTATTAAATCAAAATAAACTTAATTAACAAAAAATTGATAAAAATCAGTTTATTTTATTTAGAAAAAATGATGTAATAAAAATGATTTATCTCATAAAAAAACTAATAAAAACAGTCTGTTTTAGCCGTTTACGAATAGTTTCTAAAGCCCAAGTTCTTTTATAGAAATTTCTCGCATTTCTACTTTTCTTATTTTCCCAGAAATCGTCATTGGAAATTCTTCTACAAATTTCCAATATTTTGGGACTTTGTAGTGGGCAATTTGTCCTTTGCAAAATGCTACTAATTCTTCCTGAGAAATGGTTTTCCCATCTCGAACTTTTACCCAAGCCATTACCTCTTCTCCATATTTTTCGCTTGGTACACCAATAACTTGGGCATCTAAAATATTAGGATATTGGTATAGGAAATCTTCTATCTCTTTCGGTGAAATATTTTCTCCTCCTCGGATAATCAAATCTTTTATTCTTCCCGAAATGTGTATGTAACCTTCCTCATCCATCATTGCCAAATCTCCTGTATGCATCCAACGTTGTTCATCTAAGACTTTTTGGGTAGCTTCGGGATTATTCCAATACTTCAACATTACAGAATAGCCTCTTGTACAGAGTTCGCCATTTTCGCCTCGCATTACGGTTTCTCCTGTTTCGGGATTTATAATTTTTATTTCCAAATGATTTTGTATAGTTCCTACGGAATGGATTTGTTTTTCAAACGGCGTTCCGATTTTGGTTTGTGTAGATACGGGCGAAGTTTCCGTCATTCCATAGCAGATGGTTACTTCTTTCATATTCATTTCATCTTCTACTTTTCGCATCACTTCGGGTGGGCAAATTGCACCCGCCATAACGCCTGTTCGCAGAGATTTTAAATCGAATTTCTTGGAAATCATCACATGTAATTCTGCGATAAACATAGTTGGTACGCCGTAAAGCGAGGTGCATTTTTCTTGCTCCACAACTTGCAGAGTAATTTCCGGATCGAAACTATCATTCGGGATAACCATAGTTGCACCGTGCGAGGTACACGCCAAATTACCAATAACCATCCCAAAACAATGGAAAAATGGCACGGGAATACAAACCCTGTCTTTTTCGGTATAACGCATACGAATGCCTATGAAATAACCATTGTTCAAAATATTATGATGAGAAAGTGTAACGCCTTTGGGAAATCCCGTAGTTCCCGAAGTGTATTGTATATTCACAGCATCATCAAACTGTACTTTGGATTCCCGATTTACGAGTTCTTCATCCGAAATATTTTTTGCACCTTCCAAAAACTGCGACCAATTTTCATCAAAGAAAATCTCATCTTTTAGTGATGTGGTAAATTCCCGAGCGTCTTCTATCATCGTTTTATAATCACTGCTTTTGAATTGGTTTGAAGCAAAAATATACGAAATCTCGGATTGATTGAGGACAAATACCAATTCGCTGGTTCTGTAAGCGGGATTGATATTTACCATAATAATTCCTATCCTTGCGGTAGCATATTGCAAAAGCGTCCACTCATATCTATTCGGTGCCCAAATTCCCAAACGCTCTCCTGCTTTCACACCAAGATTCATCAGGGCTTTTGCCACTTGTGTAGTTTGGTCATAGAACTCTTTGTAGGTTGCTCTGTAATTTTGATGGGCAAATACCAAAGCTTCCTTTTCGGGAAACCTTTCTGTTGTTTTTCTAAAATTTTCTCCAATAGTTTCGCCCAACAAAGGAATATCGGAAGCCCCGTGAACGTATGATAATTGATTAGCCATAAAAAATCCCGAATACTCGATTTATGAATATTCAGGATAAAAATAAGTTTTATTTGATAAATAGCCAAAGGTTGAACTATTTTATTTTCATTAATTATAAAAATTAAAATAATGACTATGTTTAATCTTTTTTTCTAAGCTTCAACTTTTGCATTCTTTTTCTGCTCGTAGATGCTGTGGATTAGACCATCTGCAACGGAAATTTTTGGAACATAGATTTTGGAAATTCCTGCCCAAGACATTACTTTATTAAAGATTTCCAAAGCGGGAACTAAAACATCTGCACGGTCTTCTCGCAGGTTGTATTTCCACATTCGCTCTTCTACGGAAAGTGCAGAAAATTCTTTCAGATAATTTTTTATAGTTGCGGAAGACATTGGTTTGCCGTCTTTTGTTTTACTCAAAGAAAATATTTTATTGATATTTCCTCCCGAACCGATACCAAGAATATCTTTTTTACCCACGATTTTGGTTTTTATTTCCGCTTTCATTTCTTTCCAAAATTCATCGGTTACCAAACCGTTTAGCAAACGTATCGTCCCGATATTGAAGGAGCGTTTGTAGAGCATTTTACCATTCTCGAAATACATTAACTCCGTAGAACCGCCACCAACATCTATATACAAATAACCAAAATTGCTGTCCAGCGTTTCTGCAACGTGGTTTTCATAGATTAGCCCAGCTTCTTCATCTCCAGAAATAATTTCGATATTTATCCCCGATGTTTCTTTTACAATTTCTCGGATTTCATCGCCGTTTTTAGCATCTCGCATCGCACTGGTTGCACAAGCTCGGTAATGTTCTACATTGTAAATATCCATAAGGTCGGAGAAAATTTTCATGGATTGAATGACCATTTTTTTTCTCTCCTCTCGAATTTCGCCGTACGTAAAAACATCCATCCCCAATCGCAAAGGAATACGGAGTAGGTTGAGCTTCGTAAACTCGGTTTGTCCATCGTTGGTTTCTTTTACTTCGTTTATTAATAATCTTGCGGCATTACTTCCTATATCTATGGCTGCAATTTTCATTTGTGTATTTTTTTTGCAAAAGTAAAATTTATGATTAAAATAACCCTGAAAAAATTTATTTTTTTGTAGTTTTTGCTTTTAGATAACGGTAGATTTCTATCTGCGAGCGAATTTCAGGACCATCATTTTTCACATATTTATTCTTCAATTTATTGTCTAAAATTCTGGCTTTCACATTATCATTTAGTTGTATTTTCAGCAAATCTTTTATTTCTTTTTTCAGTTCTTTGCTGGTGATTTTTACGGCAGCCTCCACACGATAATCCAAGTTTCTGGTCATCCAATCGGCGGAGGAAATGTAAATATCTTCTGCACCTTTATTATAGAAATACATTATTCTGCTATGCTCCAAATACTCATCTACAATACTGATTCCTTCGATTGGTTTTTTGAAAGTTTTTTGGTTTACAACACAATAAATTCCTCGTACAATAGCTTTTATGGAAACGCCTGCTTCTGCCGCTTCATAGAGTTTATTAATCAGACCTTTATCACTCAACGAATTGATTTTTACAATCATTTCTGCACGTCTTCCCGCTTTGGCTTCGGCAATTTCTTTATCTATATGCCATTCTATTTTTTCCCTCATATATTTGGGACAAACCAAGAGAGATTTACAGGTTTTAAGAGCTTCTTCGGGAATTAGTTTTGGTTTTCTGAAAAGATTAAAAACCTTGTTTATATCCGCCATTATCGCTCTGTTGCTGGTCATTAGCAGATTATCTCCGTATATTTTTGCTGTTTTTTCATTAAAGTTTCCTGTACTTACAAATCCGTATTGTATGGTTTTGTTATCCACTCTTTTTTTGATGACACACAATTTGGCGTGTACTTTTTTGTTCGGAATTCCCACTAAAACTTTTATACCTTCTTGCTCCAAACGTTCTTTCCATTTCAGGTTATTTTCCTCATCGAACCTTGCTCGCAATTCTACCATTACGGTAACGTCTTTTCCATTTCTTGCAGCGTTGATTAAGGCATTCACAATTTTAGAACTGGATGCTAATCTGTAAACCGTAAGTTGTATGGTTTTCACATCGGGGTCCATTGCCGATTCTCTCAGCAAATCGATAACAGGCGTATATGTGTGGTACGGAAATGTGAGGAGAACATCTTTTTTCAGGACGACATCGGTTACTCGCTGAGAGTTTGTAAAATCAGGATGTGTGAAATTGTTGCGTTCTTCTGGTTTTTTTATCGCAGGAAATACGTTGGGGAAATCCATAAAATGTTTAAAATTATGAATTTTCTGTCCAGGAATAATGCTATCTTTCGCTGTTAGATTTAATTTTTTTATTAAAAACTCCAACAACGCTTTATCCATATCTCTATCAAAAACAAAACGTGTTGGCTTGCCTTTTCGCCTTGTTTTTACGGCTTTTTCTATTTTTTCGGCGAGTGTCGTTTTTATATCATTATCCAAATCAAACTCTGCATCTTTGGTAATTTTAAAACAATGTGCCTCGAAATCATCATAACCAAAATAAGAAAAAATATGTGGAAGATTAGCGATAATTACGTCTTCCAAAAGCATTACATTTTTCTCGCCACCCTCCGAAGGCAATAGCACAAATCTACCGATAACACGAGACGGAACTTCTATCACAGCATAGCTGCTACGGTAATTCCAGTCTTTTTTTCGCATTGCAACACCAATGTACAAACTCTTCTCGCGAAGGTAAGGCATTGGCGTATTTTCATGTAAAAGGATTGGGATAACGTTGCTCTCTACCTCCTCATCGAAATATTTTCTTAGAAATTCTTTTTGTTCTATATTAAGGTTTTTCGGGGTTTTTATATAAACCTCCTGCTCCTCCATTTCTTTTTGAATTTCCTCCCAAGTAGAATTAAAATCTTCTTGTTGTTTGATGACAATATCATTTATTTGTCTTAAAATTTTGGAAGGCGGCTGAAAAAAAGAATCTGTAATAAATTTCTCTTTGAAATCCATCGCACGTTTCAGCCCTGCAACTCTCACACGGAAAAACTCATCCAAATTATTGGAAAAAATTCCTAAAAATCTTATTCTCAATGGCAACGGAACAGTTTTATCCATCGCCTCTTGCATTACTCTTTCATTAAAAGCAAGCCAAGTTATATCTCTGGGGTTATATTCGTTTGGCATTTTATCTTATAGTTTGCCCAAAAATACTAAAATTTAATGATTTATTGGTATTAAATATTCTTTAAATATGATAATAGTCTCTATTACAAACCGATAATGTTACGAATGGATTGTGTATTATTTTTCACCCTTTAAGAAAAAACACCGTCAGGCTTCTTGCACCTTGTGCCCCATGTACCAACGTGGCTCCGATATCTGCCGTAGCGGAAGGTCCCATCATAAAACAGCCGTAGTGGTTTTCCCAAAAATCGGTGCGTTGGTATGCCGTGTGCATATTTTCGGTAAGTTGCTCAGGGTCAAGCAAAATGGCAAGATGTTGCGATAGAAATCCAATTGAATTTTCTTTCAGAAGATGCTCCGTCAGCCAAACCATTCCCATTTCGGCAACACCAAATCCAGCACGGATAACGCCTAAATCTACATCTTGTAAATCCTGCGGATGAGCGATGTCGCTCAGCGATTTATTTCCTTTCCATTCGTCTGTTGCAGAGCAAATTACCTTTACATTGGGCAGTTTTTCGCTCATTATTTTTTGGGCTTCTTCCACCGAATTTACTTCGTACCAAGTTCCTGCAGCGATTTCTAAATTTTTCTTAAATAAAGACAGCAAATCGGCATTTTCTTTTTCAAAAGTTTCTATCTCCGGATACTCGGTTTTTGTCCTCTTTTCCAGATTTTTACGGATATTGCTTAGTATTGCTTCTTTTGAACTCATTTTTTTCTATTTTTAAGATACCAATCTCTGAATGTTTCTTTTTTGATTTTCGGCAAATCGTGATGTCTTCCATAAGTATTTAATGTATTGATATACAGCAAATTATTTGGAATAAATTCTTCCCCGTAATGTCCTAATTTTTCAGCAGCACGGAAGAGTTTCGGGTCGCCCAGCACTTGGTCTGCTCCCTCGAACATTGCCCTGCGGAATGCCGGTGTTTCTTTTTCTTTCATCATCACTTTCCGCCATTTCATTATTTGGTCGCTGATGTCGATATGTACAGGGCAAACCTCTGAACACGAGCCACATAGCGAAGAATGAAACGGCAATTCGGAATATTTGGATTTGTTGAAACTCGGGTCGATAATGATGCCGATAGGTCCCGAATAAGTTGCTCCATACGCCAATCCGCCGCTCCGCCTGTACACGGGGCAAGTGTTCATACACGCACCACAGCGGATGCATTTCAGCGAATGCCAGAAATCGTCTTCACCCAAGCGTTCGGAGCGTCCGTTATCCACCAAAACCACGTGCATTTCGGCATTTTTTCTCGGACCACTGAAATGCGATGTGTATTGCGTAGCAGGCGTTCCCAAAGCACTTCTGGACAAAAGGCGGATGAAAACTCCCAAATTCTCAACTTTCGGAATGATTTTCTCAATCCCGATACTGGCAATGTGCAATCCGGGAAGACTTGCCGTGAGGTCGGCATTTCCCTCATTGGTACAAACTACGAACGTTCCCGTTTCCGCCACGGCGAAATTCGCTCCCGTCATTCCCACATCGGCTTTCAGGAATTTTGGTCGGGCATTATTACGCATCGCTTCGGTGAGTTGCGATTCGCTTCGGTTATTGGGGTCGGTTCCTATTTTTTCGGCAAAAAGTTTCGCCACATCTTCGGTCGTTTTGTGGATTGCAGGAACAACGATATGGCTTGGACGCTCGTTGGACAACTGCTGTATGCGTTCGCCCAAATCGGTTTCCAACACATCAATTCCTTGATTTTCAAGGAACGGCGTCATTCCGCATTCCTCTTGCAACATCGATTTGCTTTTGATGAGCCTCGAAGCCTTATGCTCGCGTATAATACTGAGAACGATTTGGTTATGCTCTTCGGCATCTTTCGCCCAATGCACAATCATTCCTTTTTTTTCGGCATTTTCGGCAAATTGCAATACATATTCGTCCAAATGCGTGAGCGTATGTTCTTTGATTTGCGAAGCGAGGTTACGCAGCGTTTCCCATTCGGGGATTTCCGAAGCGACTTTATCCCGCTTCATTCGGGAGTTCCAAAGGTTTTTATCGTGCATCGGTTCGTGTACATTATCTTGATTGATGAATGCTTCCGAATTTTTTACTATATCAACTTTATCGCTCATATTCATTTTATTTTGTGATGAATTAAAAATAAATTTTCTATTGCTTGACAGAATACGTTTCTAAAAAAAACTTCAGTACAGGAATGTGGCTGTGTTCCAAATCTTTAACCGAAGTAAGTAAAACTATTTTTTCTTTTCCTTTTAATGCTTGGAAAAAATCGGCAACAGCTTCTGTATTTTGCTCCAACTCTTTTTTATAATCCGACTGAAATTCCCGATACTCTATTTCATTCGTATGATATTCCTTACGCAATTCGGAAGACGGTGTTATCTCTTTTGCCCAAAAATCAATTCGGGCTTTTTCTTTCGAGATTCCTCTTGGCCAAAGCCTATCGACTAAAACCCGAAAATGGTCTTCGGATGTATCGTCATCATAAATTCTGCGAATATCAAATATCATTTTTCAATAAATTATAGATTATTATCAATTTTAGTAAAAATTTCCTAACTTTCACATCATTAATAAAGACAACTAATCGCCAGCAATCATCTTGGAAGCTATGCCTTTATCTTTCCCTCGCTCTTCTAAATAAATACCTACAAAATGTAAAAATATAAAAATTGGCACCCAATAAATTGCCCACAAATGAATGGTTTTCATAATGGGTTGCATGTCCTTAGCTCCCCATTTCAGAGCGATGCCCGAAATGGTGGAAAGTAGTAATAACAGGTAGAAAAACAGATATACAACCCCTTGTAAACGACATTTCAGAGATAGATTTTTTGCAAATGGATTAGGGAAATTCACCTTTCGGGTAAATGCTAAATAAATGAAGCGTAAGGCAACCGCAACAAACATAGCATAAGCCGCATATATATGCCACTCCCACATAGGGCTGATTATCGTTCGGGCAATATCCGTAGCTTGCGATTGGGATACGGCATTGTGGCTTCCTTCGGAAATGGTTGTTGCCAAAACGCCCTTGTTCATCCAATACTTGCGTATAAAACCCGTAATGAATAAAACCGTAAGTAGCAATGCTACAAGCCAATGCAGAAACCTCCGCATCACAGGATATTTTTTTGCTGAAATTCGTTCCATACAATTTTCTATTTTTAAAACGGTCCGTTGTTCAAAACTTGGGCAACGTGGATAAATTTGAGTGGCGATTTCTCACGGCTTGCGATACCGCTTTGGTGCATCAGGCAGGACATATCGGGCGAAACCACGTATTCTATCTCGTGTCGGGTGTAATCGGCAACTTTATCGCTTCCCATTTTTGCAGAAACGCCGGGGTCGGTAGCACAAAACGTTCCTCCGAAACCGCAACATTCATCAGGACGGTCGATGTGTTCGATTTCGATATTTTTAATATTTTTTAATAAATCTTCAGTTTTATTAAATCTCGGTTCTTGCCATTCGGAACGAGATGCCAAATGCAATCCACGAATGGAACTGCACGAATTATGAATAGCGATTTTATGCGGAAAATCTGCCCAAGGAAAATCCTTAATCCCAAGTCTGTCGTGGATAAATTCTACCAATTCTACGGTATTTTCACGAATTTTTTTCACATCATCGGTTTGTTCTACGGCATCGAGATGGTTTTTCACATGCTTTACACAACTTCCTGCAGGACAAACTATTACATCATATCCCGTGAAATTTCTGCAAAAATTTTCTTCTGTTTTTACGGCACTTTGTTGCGCACCTTCATTGCCCATCGGTTGTCCGCAACACGTTTGTTCCAACGGATATTCGACTTCCACTCCCAAGCGTTCGAGCAGTTCGAGGGTTGCCACACCTACTTCGGGATAAACGGCATCTATATAACAAGGGATGAAAAGGGCTACTTTCATAATGTATGAAGGATTAGAGTTTTTAAAAATTATATTTATATACCAATAAATCGTTATTGATTTTTCATCAATTCCTCGATTTTACTATTTAAAATTCTTTTTTGAATAATAAAATAAGCCATTGCTAAAATCAATCCAAACACAATCCAAACCAATGCAACCGACATTCCATAATCTGTGGTGGAAGTGTTATAAATAGTTAATGGAGGATTAACTCCGTTGAGTGATGGTAAAATCGTAGGAAACATAGAAATAAACGATGCCGAAATCCCACCAACTATCATTGCAGTAGAACAAAGAAATCCAATAACGGGATTTTTAATGGTTTTTATCCTGAAAAGCC
>JAUNTR010000417.1 GCA_030538575.1 Cruoricaptor ignavus
TTTGCAAAAGGATAATTTTTTCGCTACGCAATTTCATCCCGAAAAATCAGGGAAAGTAGGGGAGAGGATTATTCAGAATTTCCTTGAACTTTCGTCTTAAATTTAATAATATTAATTTGAAAAATTCAATAAAAAAACAAAAAATATGAAAATAATTCCTGCAATAGATTTAATAGATGGTAAATGCGTTCGCTTGTCCAAAGGCAATTACGATGCCAAAAAAATATACAACGAAAACCCGTTGGAAGTTGCAAAAGAATTTGAAGATAATGGTATAAAATACCTGCATTTGGTGGATTTAGATGGAGCTAAATCTCAAAAAATCATCAATCATAAAGTCTTGGAAACTTTGGCGAAAGAAACCCAACTTTTTATAGATTTTGGTGGAGGAATAAAATCTCGGGAAGATGCCGATTTGGCTTTTAATTGTGGGGCGAAGCAGATTACGATTGGCAGTCTTGCGGTGAAAAATCCCGAACTTTGCTATGAATTATTGGAGTATTACGGCTCAGAAAAAATAATTTTGGGAGCCGATTGTTTGGATAGAAAAATAAAAACCGCAGGTTGGTTGCAAGACAGCGAAATCGAGGTTTTGGATTTTATAAAACTTTATCAAGAAAAAGGCATTCGCCACGTCATTTGCACCGATATTGCAAAGGACGGAATGTTGCAAGGACCTTCCACCAAACTTTATGAAGATATTTTGGAAAATACAGATATTCAGTTAGTTGCAAGTGGGGGGATTTCTGATATTGAGGATTTGCGAATAATGAAAAAAATAGGTTGTGCAGGAACTATTTTAGGAAAAGCCATCTACGAAAACAGAATTTCTTTGAACCAACTTCAAGAATTTTTGAATTAAAATTAAATAACATTATGTTGAAAAATAGAATTATTCCGTGTTTGGATATTAAAGACGGAACAACGGTAAAAGGTGTGAATTTTGTCGATTTGAAATCCGCCGGAGATCCGATAGAACTCGCCAAAAAATATGAAAATGATGGTGCAGATGAGTTGGTGTTTTTGGACATTACAGCAACGGTGGAAGAGCGTAAAACCTTTGCCCAATTGGTAGAACGCATTGCGAGGGAAATCAGCATTCCGTTTACAGTAGGTGGCGGAATTTCTTCGGTGGAAGACGTTCGGCGTTTGCTTTCGGCAGGTGCGGATAAAATCAGCATTAATTCCTCTGCGGTTAAAAATCCCAATTTAATTAAAGAACTTTCCGAAGAGTTTGGTAGCCAATGCATTGTGGTTGCGATAGATACCAGATTTGTGGATGGCGAAGATATTGTATTTGTAAAAGGCGGACGAGAAGCCACCGAAATAAAAACTTTGGATTGGGTGAAAACCGTAGAAAAATTAGGTGCAGGAGAGATTTTACTGACTTCTATGGATGGAGATGGAACAAAAAATGGTTTCGATATTCGGGTAACAAAATTGGTTTCGGATTTGGTAAATATTCCTGTTATTGCTTCGGGTGGAGCAGGGGCTGAGGAGCATTTTGTAGGGGTTTTTACGGAAACCAAAGTAACCGCAGCTTTGGCAGCGAGTATTTTCCATTTTGGGGAAATCCCAATTCCTCAACTTAAAAATTTCCTTAGAAATAAAAATGTCGCAGTAAGATAATAATGAAATAGTTTTTTTGATTTTGATAAAAAAAAAGCAAGATTTCTTAAATTTTAATAAATAAAAGATATGAATATAGATTTTGAAAAAGTAGGCGGATTAGTTCCTGTAATTATCCAAGA
>JAUNTR010000418.1 GCA_030538575.1 Cruoricaptor ignavus
TGATAATCATCGGTGTAATGCTCGCCATTATCTGCTTGATTACGTTGAAGATAAGGTGAAAATAGAGATTAAATTTATAATATATTAGATTACATTAGGGGATAAGATTGAATATGAATATACAAGAGTTGAGAAATATTATATATGAGTTAGTTTCGCAACCAAACGAATGTGAATGGCTTGAGTTTAAGCAGAACTTTCATTCGGTTGAAGAAGTGGGCGAGCGTATTTCCGCTCTTGCAAATAGTGCATGTATTCTTGATAAAGATTTTGCATATTTGGTTTTTGGAATTGAAGATAAAACACATCAAATTAATGGAACATCTTTTAAACCAAAATCACATAAAGCAAAAGGAAATGAAAATCTTGAATTATGGTTAACAAATCGACTGAGTCCCAAAATAGATTTTAGAATTGAAGAGTTTGATTATGAAGATGATAAACATATTTCTTTATTTATTATTCCTGCGGCTAAAAATCAGCCAGTAGAATTTTTACATCAAGCTTATATAAGAATAGGAAGTTATACTAAAAAAATCAATGATTATCCTGAAAAACAGGCGAAAATATGGAGAAAAACAACAAAACCTTATGAATTAGAAATAGCAAAAGAAAATTTATCTGCTTCCGAAGTTATAAATCTATTAAGTGCTGAAACTTATTTTGATTTGATGAAAATACCTTATCCGTCTGAGCAAAATGGAATCATAGAAAAATTTGTAGAAGAAAAGATAATCCTCAAAATACATTCCAAATATTCTATTACCAATTTAGGAGCATTATTATTTGCTAAAAACTTAAAGAATTTTGAAAGTTTGGAGAGGAAAGCTATTAGAATAATTATATACAAAGGAACAAATAAAGTCGAAACTGAGCGAGAGCAAATAGAACATAAAGGATATGCTATTAGTTTTGTTGCTATGCTTAATTGGATTAATGGGCAACTACCAGCGAATGAAGAAATAGGTAAGGCTTTGCGAACAGATATAAAAATGTATCCAGAAATCGCCATTCGAGAATTAGTAGGCAACCTTCTTATCCATCAAGATTTTAACAGCAAAGGCTTTCCTATGGTAGAAATTTTTAGAGATAGAATTGAATTTACTAATCCGGGAATTCCTACTGTAAATGTAAATAGATTTATAGATTCTTATAATTCAAGAAATGAAAAATTTGCTGATATAATGCGAAGAATGGGATTTTGCGAAGAAAAAGGATCAGGGATGGATAAAGTTTTTTATTATAATGAGTTATTTCAACTGCCTCCTATTAATTTTGAAGTGATTGAAAATAAAACAAGAGTAACCATTTATTCATATAAAACTTTAAATAATTTAGATAAAGCAGAGAAAATAAGAGCCTGCTATCAGCATTCTTGTTTAAAATATGTTTCCAATGATAAAATGACTAATCAATCCCTGAGAGAGCGTTTTAAAATTGAAGATAAAAACTCAGCAATAGCTTCTCGGATAATAAGAGACGCATTAAATGAGAAAGTTATAAAATTAGAAGACCCAGATAATAAGTCTAAAAAATTTGCAAAATACATCCCATTTTGGGCATAAATTTTTATTTGATGGTTATTTGATAATAAGACAGATTTTTTTAAAGAATCAACTGATAATCGATATTTTTTATTTGATGCTCATTTGATAATAGATATTAAAAAGATAAAACTTTATATAAACAAAGAAATATGAAAGTCATAGTTTTAGGAGGAGGAGAGAGCGGTTTCGGAGCAGCATATTTGG
>JAUNTR010000419.1 GCA_030538575.1 Cruoricaptor ignavus
GGAGCAAGTTTAGGATTGGGAGAACCATTTTCGCCAGCGAGAAAATTATTAGATGCAGGAGCTATTTTAGCAATTGCCAGCGACTGGAATCCAGGTTCTGCACCTATGGGAAACCTTATTACACAAGCAAGTATTTTAGCCACTTTTGAGAAATTATCAACTGCAGAAGTTTTAGCAGGAATAACATTTCGTGCCGCAAAAGCACTCAATTTAGATGATAGGGGAATCTTGCAAAAAGGGATGAAAGCTGATTTTGTTGTCTTCCCAACCGATAATTTCCAAAATATACTTTATAATCAAGGAAGTTTAAAACCTCACTCTGTTTTTATAAATGGTGAAAAGGAATAGAGATAAAAATGTATTTTTTCTTGTTTATTGTTTTTTTATTTGCGGTATTCAAATATATTTTGTAAGATTGTAAGAAACATATAAAGATTAAATTAATCCGATGTTTATTATTTTATATTTGCAAGGTATAGGATGGAAGTTTTGTATAGTGGAACACGCAAAATTGGAATAAAAATTTGAGTATGTTTTTTATGTAACATCACTAACGGAGTGTATAAAGCTTCCCTTTTAGTATGAAAAAAGCTATATCCTTTTTTTTAATTCTTTTCTATTTTTTTTCTTTGGGACAAGCTAAGAAAACTACCGATTCTAAAGAGATGGTATATAACATCAGTTTAGGAGCAGTTGTGGGAGCGGTAGGAGCATTGGTAAATAAAAAAAAGGATGAGGATATAAATAAAGTTCTTTTCAAAGGACTCTACCAAGGTGCATTGGGTGGTTACCTTACTTTTGAAAGTAAAAGATTGGTAAAGTTAGCACAAAACAATGAAGATTGGAAAGTGCTATGGTCTGCAAAAATTGTAAACGCTGCAGGAACATCAATTAAAGAAAATGCTGGTTTGAACAGGAATTTTTGGGAACATTGGCATATCAATTTCGGTTTCAATCGTTTAGATTTTCATACAAAAGACACATTTAAAATAGAATATAAAGTAATGCCTGTTGCACTTTATTATACGGTGGAGAAAGCGGTTCAGTCGAAATTTGAACTAAAGCATACATTACAAACAGGGGAGTTGGTTTTCTCTATGAGCCAAGTACCAAGTCGCCTGAAAATGAATGTGAAAGGACAAGCTTTTCCTGGTGGGATAATATTATATGGCACAGACGAAAATAGGTTCTCGGTTATTTCTCATGAAATCATACACATATACCAGTTTAATGATTTCTCGCAAATGGAAACAATTATGAACAAACCAATTTTATCTATAAAATATAATGGTAAGTTTTTGAATAAAATAAATAGGCATATACACTATGATACCAGATATATTCCTAATCTTATTTTCTATTATATAGAGGATAAAAACGCAGTTTATTACTACGATAACAGATTCGAGAGAGAAGCTGGTTTTTACTCCAATACCTTTAATCCTTTTACAGTAAGGAATTAATGAAAAATTGTTTTTCAGATTAAGGTTAATAATTCCATTTATCAAAAAATCATATCCTTAATTCATTAATAAAAAAGCCATTAATTCTTAAAAAAATTAATGGCTTTCATCTTTTTATTCAAATAAAATTATTGATCCAATTCTTCTTTCCAAGGAGATTGAAGAAGATTTTTATAAATAAAACCTCCCGCAATTGCACCTAAAATAGGAGCTACCCAAAATAACCAAAGCTGAGAAAGTGCAACACCTCCTACAA
>JAUNTR010000420.1 GCA_030538575.1 Cruoricaptor ignavus
CCTGCAAAAGCATTTCTTTCAGCACATCCAATTCTTGGTTCACCTCTATTCTCACAGCTTGAAAAACTTGGGCAAAAAATTTATTTTGCTTATGAGGAGGAATAAAACTGAACATTTTTTTCAAATCTTCTGTGGTTTCTATCGTTTTAGATTTTCTTTGATGAACGATTTCTCTTGCCAATTTCCGAGCCTCTCGCAACTCACCATAATGGTAAAAAATATCTGCCAAGTGTTCTTCTTCATATTCATTAATGATTTTTTTAGCATCCAAATGTTGCATTACATTCATCCTCATATCCAACGGCGCATTGCTTCTTGTGGAAAAACCACGTTCCGCTTCATCAAACTGATGAGAAGATACGCCCAAATCTGCCAAAACGCCATCCACTTCGGAAATGCCGTACATCAACAAAGAATTTTCTAAAAACCTAAAATTCTGATTGATGAGTGTAAAACGGTCATCTTCTATTTTATTTTCCAACGCATCCATATCTTGGTCAAAGGCAAAGAGTTTCCCATTCGCCGACAATCTCGAAAGGATTTCCCGAGAATGCCCACCTCCTCCGAAAGTGCAATCTACATACACGCCATCGGGGTTGGTTACCAAATCTTCCACACTTTGTTTCAGTAAAACAGGATTATGATACACGTTTTTTATTTGTTTAAATTAATTAAAATAATACCGAGAATTATCTCTTTTTTATTCCTCCGAAAAATTGATGTTGCCCATTACCTCTTCTGCCAATTTTGCAAAATCTTCTTCGGAAGTGGAGATTACGCTTTCGTAAGCATCTTTATCCCAAATCTCGAAAAGTTCGCCCGCACTCGTAATTACTATCTCTTTTTGAAGATTTGCAAACACGGTTAAGTCTTTGGAAACCTGTATTCTACCTGCATTATCCAAATCCACCATTTTCACTCCGGCAGTAAACATTCGGATAAAATCGGCATTTTTCTTATCGAAACGGTTCAGACCATTTATCTTTGTCATCAGTTTTTCCCAATGTTTCATCGGATAAACTTCCAAGCACTTTTGGAACACAGAACGCTTTACCACAAAAGCCTCTGTACCAAAATCTTCCATCTGTTTTGCAAGCAAAGATGGTAGTTTTAGGCGACCTTTGTCGTCGATTTTACATTCGTATGTTCCAATAAAATTTTTCATTTGGGACAAAATTATACAATTATTTCCAAAGTTTCCCACTTTTTCCCACTTTTTAACTTAATGTTTATAACTTTTTATTTTAAGACGTAATCTGTTGATTTAAAAATTATTATGCAAAATCTTTCTAAACTTGCTCGGGTAGGGTTTTCATAATAATCGCAATCTATTTGGAACTTTTATTTTTTTATTAAAGTTCTAAAATAAGCTTCCTATAAAAAATAAAACTGTTTCTAAAATACATAGAAACAGTTTCATAAAAATACACCTTTAATAATGTTAAAAATTCTCAACTCGTTTTCCGGTAATTCCAGATAGCAAGTCCGTTTAGCACGAGGGCAAAAATACAGAGATAACCAAGTTCTGCCGATACATCGGGGAGAGTTGCTCCCTTGAGGACTATCAGCCGCACGACTTTGATGAAATGGGCTACGGGCGTGAGTTCGGAAAACGTTATTGCCCAATCGGGCATACTGTCGGTACTGGTAAAAAAACCACTCATCAGCATAAAAACCATCATGAAAAAATAAGCAATGAACATGGCTTGCAACT
>JAUNTR010000421.1 GCA_030538575.1 Cruoricaptor ignavus
AATCAGGCACAATCCTCTAATCCGTTGAACGATATACTTGGTCAAGTGCTTGGTGGCGGTTCTCAGCAAGCATCTTCTGGTAATCCATTGAATGACATTTTGGGAAGTTTCCTTGGAGGAAACCAAAAACAACAGCAACAAGGTGGACTTGGTGGGCTTTTAGGAAGCCTTTTGGGAGGAAAATAATTTCAGCTAATAGCATAAATATAAACTAAGCTGTCCGATGAGGGCAGCTTTTTTGTCTTTAATATTATTTTTGTTTTCGTTTATATTTCCGCCAATTCCAAGGTTCTATCGGGTGGGATTCTTGCCACAAACCGATTTTTCTTTTTCTGGCAATTTGTTCCAAATTGGCGTAATTATCGTTTTTAGAATATTTTTTAAAATGCCATGCCAAACCATTCCTTACCAAATTTTTATTAAGGTTTTGGTTATTGTAAAAAATCTCTGCAATCCAGCGTCCGTATCGGTCTGGTTTCCCTGCAATCGCTACTTTTACAGTTTTCCCGAAACAAAAATCCGATGTATATTGTTTGGCTTTCTTCCCGAAAGGTTGGTTTTTTTCGGGACAATCGATATGAGCCAAACGTATGGTTTGCGATTTCCCTTTATACAAAATATCTACCGTATCACCATCTTTTACTTTTATAATTTTAGCCGTATAGGTTTGGCAAAAAATATTCCCACAAAACCATAAAGCAACAACGAGTAACCATTTCTTCCAAAAACTATTCATCCTGCGAAAATACTAAAAAAACTCTTGTTTTTCAATATTGATTTATAGGCAAAATTTATCCTTGCAATCGCAAATTCATCATTTATTTAGAAATTAATCTGCATAAAATTCAGTAAAAGTTTCATACAAACTACTGGTAGCTTTTGCTAATACTTCTTCTTTTGGTAGGATAGATGTACCTTCTGCTCTTACAATATAAAATTCATTAAAACCCATCATTTCCTTAAAAATACCTTGCAAATATCTCGGGGCAAAATCCATAGTTGTATATCGGTCGTTGTTGGTGTAAACCGAACCGCTGGAAAGCAAAAACATCGCCTTATAATTATCGGTCATCAAGCCCACCGAACCGTTTTCTGTATAGCGAAATGTTTCACGGGCAATCATAATATTATCAATATAATCTTTCATACGAGAAGTTATATTAAAATTGTGCAACGGAGATACAATAACGATTCTATGATGTGCTTTGAAGGTTTCTAAAAGTTGGCGAGAAACTTGTGCTTTTTTCTCTTCCTCAGCGGTCAGAAGTTCGTTTTGGCGTTGCTTATTCCAAATAGCGAAAAGCTCATTTTCTTCAATACGAGGAATATTCTGTTCGTATAAATTTAAGAATTCGAGGTTACTTGTTGGAAAAGCGGTTCTAAATTTCTCTATAAATAAGGCTTGCAATTGCCCTGAAAAACTGCCTTCATCCTTATATAGTGGATGTGCATTAATGAGTAATGTATTCATCATTCGTATTTTATTTTAGTAAAAAGTAATAAATAACAATCCATATTATAATGAAAAACAACCTTGGGTACAAAACAGAACTTACCTTTTTCTTATCTCTTTTAATAATTAAAAGTTAGAGAACGTAAGCGATGAGTACTGCAAGAAGTCGAATAGGGATAACTGGATAAGTCATACTTCTGTTTTTGTGACCTACAATTTTTATACCGAAAGTTGGTGTAATCTCTCAATTGTT
>JAUNTR010000039.1 GCA_030538575.1 Cruoricaptor ignavus
GTTTAACTACTGTTGGTAGAAATCCGTCTAATTATGCTATAAGAAACAGAAGTTTAGGCATTGCAGGTAGCGAAGATCATAGCAAAGTATTTCAGTTAGATTTTGTAGGACAAGAAGTAAAAACTGGCATCTTCAAGCACACTTTCCAAGTTGGTTTCGATTGGAAAGAATCTTATACACGAACCAATCAGTACAAATATAATGGAACAGCCGATATTACCAATTTGGGACAGATTAATGTTTTGGAAGAGGTTTCTAATACCTTACCAAGTAATATAGATATTAATGCTTTCAGTAAAACAGGAAGCGTAGGAAACCCTAAAACACCAACTGTTGGGGTAATGGCTCAGGAAGTTTTAGGCATTGGGAAATACATAAAAGCCATAATGGGTGTTAGATATAGCAGAAATAATGGCGTTGCACAGAAAGAACAACAAGAAGCTTGGGATCCATCTTTGGGATTAATGGTTTCTCCTTTTTTAGAAAACATAAATCTCTACGGCTCTTACACCACAACTACAAACCTAAGAACGGCTACCAATCAGATTATTGGAGGGGGTACAGCAGGACCATCCATCACACGACAATGGGAAGCTGGAGTGAAATCCGACTGGTTTGATGAGAGATTAAGATTCAATATCAATCTATACTCTATGAATATGAATAATCTCACCTATGCAATTGTAGACGCCAATGGTAATAATACTGGATTTTTCGACTTCGCAGGAGATATTACAAGAAAAGGTGTAGAAATAGATTTGATAGGTAAAATTTTACCAGAGTTAGAAGTAATGGCAGGATATGCCTATTTAGATGCACAATACAAAAATAGCCCTGCATTTGTAAATGGCTCTACACCAATGATGGCTGCTAAAAATACCGCAAACGGATGGCTGAACTATACCATCAAAAAAGGCACTCTACGTGGATTGCATTTTGGCGGAGGAGTTTACTACGTAGGTGAAAGACCAGTAAATGATTATACGCAAATTTACGGTGCCGTTATCCACGATACTGTACCAGGAGTTGAACCTTTTATGCTGAAAGCTTACACGACTCTAAATGCACAAATAGGCTACAATTTTTGTAATGCAAGTATAAAAATATTTGCTAACAACCTTACTGATGCTATTGGTTATAATGCCTACTACAGAGGAGGCTATCTCAACAGAAATGACCCGAGAAATTTCGCAGTACAACTTAATTATAGATTTTAACAAAAAATATTTAAACAACATTAAACAGTAAAAAATATGAAGAAATTAGTATTATCCTTAGCAGTTGCTATGCTTATCGCTTCTTGTAGCGGAGATGGAAAGAAAAAACCAATGGGTGCAGATTATAGTATTGTAAAAACAGAATTGAACTTGGATGCTGACAAAGCTAAGCAGTTTGATGAAGTGATAGATAAATACAAAAAAATACGTGAGGAAAACCGCAAATCTATGGGCGAAAAACCTGATAGAGTGGCAATGTTTACCAAAATGGAAGAAATGCAAAAGCAGCAAGATGCGGAAATCGCCAATATCTTAGATGCTGACCAAATGGTAAAATATAACGAATTTGTTGCCCAAAACACCAGAAAAAGACCAAGATACAACGATGAACTTTTGGCTAAAATACAAACCGAAGCCGAGCTGAACGAAGAGCAAATGCAAGTGGTAAATGCTGCAAACAATGCCTTCGAGAAAGCTTATCAAGATGCTCACGATGTGTATCACGGTAATGGTGATTTAGCAAAAGAATATTGGGAAAAATTTGATGCACAAAGAAAATCTGCCATAGAGCAAGCCGTTTCTCCGGAGCAATATCAAAAGTTTTTGGAAGTGGTAAAAGACACCAAATATGTACCAAGAGGAAAACAAAAAAAATAAATAATTTTTCATATCGTATTAATTTATTTTTAGATGAAGCTGGATTCGTAAAAATGCGAATCCAGCATTATCTTGAATAAGATTTAGTAAAAAACACCAACCTCAGAACTTTAAGAAAGCTAAATGAAACTCCTACTAAAAAGCCTTTTCCGAAAAAAAAGAAAAAAAGAAAGTGCGATAAAATACGTAATGTATTTGTTGCATCTTTGGGTTGGATTATTGTCTTCTTTGGTTGTTGTAACACTTTGTATTACAGGATGTTTATATGCTTTCAAAACTCAAATTACAGATTTATCTAATTATGATAAAATCTATATTTCTACCACAAAAAATCAAGCCCAAACTCCCGATGAACTTCAACAAAAATTGGCTTTGCAAAACAAATCCCTCACTTCTTTGGTAATTCCGCAAGACCAAAATCGCTCGTGGATTATCGGTTACAAAGACGAAAACGGAAATCCCAAAAGCGGTTATTACAATCCCTTCACTCAGCAAGAATTGGGCTCGGGAGAAGATAACCTCAGTCGATTTTTTGCAGTGGTTTTAGACATTCACAGAAATCTGATGATGGGCAACATCGGAAGACAAATTGTAGGAGCAAGCGTGCTAATGTTCTTATTTCTAATGCTTTCGGGTTTCGTACTTTGGCTTCCAAAAAAAATAAAATATCTGAAACAAGCCTTTACCATAAAACTGAATGCCAAATTTCAAAGGTTGAATTACGATTTGCACAATGTTCTTGGTTTTTACACAATGCTTTTCCTCGTATTTATCTCTATTACAGGATTATACGTTACTTATCCTTGGGTAAAAAATGCCCTTATTGTTTCTTTGGGAGGAACGCCACTTTCCGAGATTAATTCGGATTCGGGACCACAACAAGACGATGCCTTTGCTTCGCTAATGGGAGATATGCTGAATCGCCAAAAAGAAAAAACCGAACTGAAAGACGAAAAACCAGCTTCCATTAATAAAATTTTGGAAGTTACAACACAACATTTTCCCAATCCTGGCACACTAACCATAGATTTCCCGAATGATGAAAATCCGAGATTTATGGTAAAAAAAATCAATTCGGATAATATGCTTCGTGCGTTGTTGCCCGACGAATTATCTTTCGACAAAACTGGCGAACTGAAATCCAAAGAATTGTTTTTGGATAAACCTTTGGACAAGCAATTTACTTCCTTGGTAAAACCTCTGCACACGGGCGAAATTATGGGATTGCCGAGTATTATTTTCTATTTTTTCGTAACGCTTATCGGGGCGTTGCTTCCCATTACAGGAATTATAATTTGGTGGCACAGATTGCGAAAACTGAAATAATTACACAATCCTTTTTTCTTTAATTTCAATTAAATTTTCTGATGAATAATTACCATCAATAAAAAAATAGATTGGAAAAACAAAAACACAATTTATTGATTTTCTGTATTTAACTCATTTTTATCTCCATTATATTATTTTTTGTTTTATATTTGGCACCGGTTATTTTTAATAAAAATAAATGAGATATATCACTCTACTTTTTTTCGTGTGTAATTTTTGTTTCGCTCAGCAAATTGCTTTTTCTTCTTCGGAAAAAGCCGCACTTATTTCCTTATATCACAGTTTGGATGGCGAAAATTGGAGTGTAAAATGGGACTTAACCAAAGACCCGAAAAATTGGTATGGCATAAAAACAAAAAACGGAAATGTAACCGAAATCTATCTGAATGCCAATAACTTAAAAGGAGAAATTCCAACTATTATTTCCTCTTTCCAAAATTTGGAAATTCTGGATTTGAGTTCTAATAATTTGAAGGGAGAAATCCCAACATCCATATCATCTTTATCTAACCTAAATACACTGAACCTTTCTCACAACAGGTTGGAAGGCAATCCGCAACAAAGCCTAAATTCTTTGTCATTATTGCAACATCTTTATCTTGGTTATAATAATTTTGTAATTCCTGATTTCTCTGGTTTTTTACAAAATTTACCCAATCTTTATTCTTTAGATATTGCAAATACAGGCATTACAACTTTGCCAAATAATTTGGCTTCCAAGAGCAATCTCACGCTTCTTAACCTCAGTAACAATACGATTTCTAACGGTTGGGAACATTTATCTCAACTAAAAGAATTAAAGAAATTGCATCTTGCCAATACAGGAATTAGCAAGTTTCCGAGTTCGTTGGCAAGTCTTACCCAACTTCATACTTTGGATATTGGGCATAATTCGATAAGCGATTTCACGGGATTAGCAAATCTGAAAAATTTAGATTGGATTTCTTTGGAAAACAATGGTTTAGAGCAAATTCCAAACGAGGTTTTTTCTTTGCAAAATTTGGTTCACATTAATCTTAATTTTAATCAAATTAAAAGCATTTCTACACTTACCAATATCAAAACATTGCAACAGATTTTTGCTAATAGCAATACGCTTTCGGGCGATTTCCCGTCGGATATTCTTTCATTACAAAATCTGCAAATGATTTCCTTGAACAGTAATGATTTATCGGGAGCAATTCCGCAGAATATTCCTGCCGTTACATTGCTTCAAAACAATAAATATGATAGGAAAAATATTCTCAATTTTATTTCAAATAGAAACAATTATACACTTTTCGATTTTTCGCCACAACGTTACGATGAACCGATTACCGATTCCGTAGCTTTGGGAAAATCCATCAATTTACAGCAATCGCTTTCTTCGGGAGACGGTTACACATTCACTTGGTTAAAGCATTTTGATGAGTATATTGGCGGAAATACCGAGCAACTTTCTTTCGATAAAATTGAGGCAAAAGATTATGCAGATTATACGGTAGAAGCCTATTCTCTCACACCAAATATCAATGGTTCTTATGTAGAATTATCCTTGTTCCGAGAGCCGATAACTTTGGTAGAAGGCGAAAATCTTGCGACAGATGAGTTGGCAAAAGGACTTGCGATTTACCCAAATCCCACGAAAGATTTCATCTATATAAAATCGGATAATATAAAAATAGAACTCGCCACATTGTATGATATGAGTGGAAAAGTCATCCTGCAAAGTCGTACTTTCCCGATAAATGTAAGGGCTTTTCCTACGGCAGCTTATTTCCTTGTCTTAAAAACCGAACTTGGCGAAAAAGTATATAAAATTATCAAAAACTAAATTTCCTTAATCTCAAAATAGCATTTCTTGATTCTTGTATCTTGTATCTTGGCTCTTGCGTCTTGATTCTCGACTCTCAAATCTAAAAGCTCCTAATATTAATATAGATAAAACCAATAATATTTTGTCAACATTGGTTTGGGTTTTGCATAATTTTGCAAAAAATAAATCACATGAAAAATACCGCTATTATCGGACTTAAAGAAAGTCAATCTCAAGAAGTTGCAAAAAAACTAAATGTACTTTTGGCAAATTACTCTGTTTTCTATCAAAATACCAGAGGCTCGCATTGGAACATCAAAGGAGACCAATTTTTCACACTTCATCCAAAATTTGAGGAATTGTACGACAGTTTGGTTTTAAAAATAGATGAAATCGCTGAAAGAATTTTGACTTTGGGTGCAACACCTGCTCATAATTATACAGATTATTTGAAAGTTTCTACCATCCAAGAAAGCAAAGAAGTAAGCGATGCTACGGCTTGCGTAGAGAATATTTTGGCTTCTTTCAAAATTGTTATCGATTTGCAAAGAGAACTTTTGGAACTGAGCGACGAAGCAGGAGACGAAGGAACTAACTCGCAAATGAGCGATTATATTACGGAACAAGAAAAAGAAGTTTGGATGTACAATTCTTACCTTGGAAAGTAATTGCTGGCACAATATAAAAAACACTTGATGCAAAAAAAACAAAACCACCTCATTGCAGGTGGTTTTTGTACTTTATAGCAGTTACTTTTTTAGTTAAAAAAATTAAAAGCAAAACACGTTTATTCAATATAGAATAATTACATTTGTTAAAATTTATTATTAAAAAATGTCAAACGTTCGATTACAATCTATATTAGATAACGATTTCTATAAAATTACTATGCAAAATGCCGTAGTAAAAACTTTCCCGAAACAAAGGGTAAAATACGAATTTATCAATCGTGGTAAACACCATTTCCCCGATGGTTTTGGAGATGAACTTCGCAAATGTGTAAATGCGATGGCAGAACTGAAACTAACGAAAGATGAAAAAAATTATCTAAAAAAAACCTGCCCGTATATGGATTTGCCTTACCTCGATTTCTTGGAAGGTTACCAATACGATCCATCGGAAGTCATCATTACACAAACTGAAAACAATATTTCCGTTACTGTGGAAGGACTTTGGTACAGGACTATTCTTTGGGAAGTTCCGCTTTTGGCACTTATCTCCGAACTGCATTATGAGATGAACCAAATGGAAAGAGATTCCAACGAAAAAATCATCGAAAATACTTTACAAAAATCTGAAAAGCTAAACGAACTTGGGGTTACTTTCGCAGAATTTGGAACACGCAGAAGACATTCTTATAAAGTGCACGACCTTGTTGTAGAGGCTCTTATCAAAAACCAAAACAGCAAATTCATCGGGAGTTCCAACGTGCATTTCGCTATGAAATACGATGTAAAACCAATTGGAACACACGCCCACGAATGGTTTATGTTTCACGCTGCGGAATATGGTTTCAAAATGGCAAACGAACTGGCTTTGGAACATTGGGTAGATGTTTACAGAGGCGATTTAGGTGTCGCATTATCAGACACTTATACCACAGATGTTTTCTTTCAACAATTCGATAAAAAGTTTGCAAAACTCTTTGATGGCGTTCGCCATGATAGTGGTGATCCGCTGAAATTTGCCGACAAAACCATTGCTCATTATCAGGAAAATGGCATCAATCCGCTCTTTAAATATATTATTTTTTCAGATGGATTGAATTTGGAAAAAGTAGAAGAAATTACCAATTATTGTCAAGGAAAAATCGGAATTTCTTTCGGGATTGGAACCAACCTTACCAATGATGTCGGCCTAAAACCTATGAATATTGTGATGAAACTAATTGGTGTACAAGCTGATAATGGCGAATGGATACCAACAATAAAACTTTCCGACGAAAAAGGAAAATACACCGGCGATCCGAAAATGATAGAGTTGGCAAAGGAATTTCTGAGAATTAATCATTAAACAAAAAACACAATTTTTATTTTATCTTTTAATTTATGATACAAATAGAAAGCCTACAAAATGAAAAAATAAAACATCTGAATCGTTTATTAACGGATAATCGTTTTCGGAAAAAAAGCAAAAGTTTTGCGGTAGAAGGACAACAGGAAAACGAACGAGCTTTAGCCTTCGATTTTCAACCGATAGAATTTTTTGTTTGTGAAGAGATTTTCGATGGAATTCTACCGGAAAAACGAGTCCATTTTGTATCGAAAAAAATCTATGAAAAAATTGCGTATCGGCAAAGCACCGAAGGAATTATCGGAATTTACGAAACAAAAGAACAAGATTTAAAAGATTTTGAACCGAAAGAAAACTCAACAATTATTTTGGTGGAAGGCGTAGAAAAACCTGGAAATTTGGGTGCAATCCTGCGAAGTTGTGAGGCGTTTGGAATAGATGCTTTGGTTGTTACCGATGCTAAAGCAGATTTTTATAATCCAAATGTATTGCGTTCCAGTGTAGGATGTTTATTCGGGATGAATATTTACCAAGCAACAAACGAAGAAGCATTTGAGTTTTTGAAAACCAAGAACTACAATATTTACACAACCATTATGAACTCGGATGCGGAAAATATTGATAAAAGAAACTTAAAAGAAAAATCTGCAATATTATTTGGTACAGAACATTCTGGGCTTACAGAATTTTGGCAAAATAAAGGACAAAACACCCTTATCCCAATGGCAGGCACAATAGACTCTCTGAATTTGAGTAACGCAGTTGCTATTGCTTGTTACGAAAGCCTTAGACAAAAGACATAAAAAAACCGCCTAACAAAAGGCGGTTAATTTTTAACTATCTCTCTATTGATTAGTGAGCAGCTTCTTCAGTTGCAACAACTTCTTCTACAACAACAGTAGAATCAGAAACAGGAGCAACAACTTCTTCTACTACAACAGTAGAATCTGCTACAGCAGCAGTAGAATCAGCTACAACAGCCTCGTCAGTAGTTTCAACAGTTTCAGTTTTTTTGTCACAAGCTACAAGAGCCAAAGTAGCGATAGCTGCTACGAACAATGATTTTTTCATAATAAATTTATTTTAAAAAGTTTGTAATAAAATTTTGTTTTTTTTAAGATTACTTAGTTACGTTTTTTACTGCGTTTTTCACATCAGAAGCAGCGTCTTTTGCATCGGTTGCAACTCCTTTTGCTGCATCTTTTGCATCAGTAGCAGCTCCTTTAGCAGCATCTACAACATCTTTTGCACCTTTTACAGTTTCGTTAGCCACATCTTTAGCACCTGCTACAGCATCAGTAGCAACTCCTTTTGCAGCATCTGCAACATCTTTTGCAGCACCCGCAGTAGCATCTACAGCTTCAGTTGCTACAGCTTCGGTAGAAGCAACAACAGAATCAGAAACTACACCTAAAGTATCTACAGCTTCAGTTACTTCTGTTTCCACAGAAGATTCTACAGCCTCAGATTTTTTACAAGCTACAAGAGCAAGAGCAGCTATACCTGCTACGAATAATGACTTTTTCATAATAATAAATTTTTTAAATTTGTTTTGTTATTTTAAATATCAAACTTGTTCACTTACTTTGAACGGGACAAAGGTATAGCAGGAAAATAATTTGTTTAAGAAAAATAATTGTAATATCTTTGTAAAACCATTTTACAATTAAGCGTAACTGAAAATCAACACTTTAAGTGTTTTAATATATTTTGACAGATTTAGATTTATTACATTTCGAACAACTAAAATCTGAGATTCAGACTAAATATCTGGAAAATCACGTGCCTTCCAATGAAAATATTTCTCATTGGAAAGGGATTGACATTGTTTATTTCCAAGAAGATTTAAGAAAATTCGCCAAAGGAAACATTAGCGAAAAATCTTTTTATACCTATTTCAAAATATCTCCTCCTGCTAAATTACCGAGAATAGATATTCTAAATTTACTCTCTATTTATACGGGTTACAAGTCTTGGTATGACTTCAAAAAACAGCATCTTTTTGCCAATGAAGTGCTACAAGATTTAACCGAAACCGATGAGGAGGACGAAAAGCAATTGGAAAAATTAATGGATGAAATTCCTTTAATAGAAGAAGATAACACAAAACCCAAAAAAGATAAAGAAAATGTTGTAGAAAAACCTGTTTTACAAATAAGTGATACTGATAATGAGGAAGTTAAACCAAAAAATAAGGTTTTTGAAACTTATGATACTTCTGAACAAAATTCAAGAAAAAAAACATTGAAAAATTATGTTTGGGGAATTATAACCGCGATTTTGGCGAGTACAGTTGCTTTTTTAGGATTTGGAAATCGTTTTTTCGATACTACTTATACTTATTGTTTTTCGGATGCTGACCGCAATGCTCCTATACAATCGGATTTGGAGATAAAAGTAATGAAACAAAATGAGTCTCCATTATTTTACAGAATAAAACCTGGAGAATGTTTTTATTATCCGACAAAAGATACTATAATTAATATGGTAATTACATCGCCTTTTTACGAGAATTTGGAAATTAGTAGAAACCTAAGAAATGGCTCGAAAGAAGAAAATATACAACTAAAACCTGATGATTACAAAATGGCGGTTTTCTATTTCTCTAAAAAAGATGTTTCTGGAAATCCCGATGAAACAATGAATTTGATAAAACAAAAAAGAAGAGAACTGGAAAATAGAATTAGTGATAATGCGGTTATTTATCAGGTTTTCGATAGTGATATTTATGGGATAGAAACGTTGGATAAACAAAAATATATCAACTTGGTAACATTACCTACAACCTCTTTGAAAAACCTTTCTGTAATAGAAATGAAGCGAGATAAAGGGAAAATAGTTTCCATAAAATTTAAAATTAAAGATGAAAATGCAAAATAATTTTTCGATTAAATATATTGTATTAGCCATTGCGTTTATAAGTTTGGCAATCGCTTGCAAAAAAGATAATTTGTCTTTGGAACAAGTGAAATACAACAACAACCAATCTACCTATCCGACTACAAAAATGGATAGCACACAGGCGATAAATAGTATTACCAAACAAAAAGTGACAGAGGTTTTGGAACTCTCTATCCTATTCAATTCGGGAAACCAAGATACAGAGATAGATTCGGCGTTGTTTAACCAAATTAGTGGCTATTTTTACAAACCAGATTCTACAACGTTGCAAAATCTATTTTCCGAATTAGATAGCCTAAAAGTAGCCAATGCGAAAATAAATAATTTTGAGCTGAAAGAACAGTATTTCAAAAAAGATACGCTGAATTTCGCAAAATTCAACGTAGAATATTTTGATAAAAATAATAGCAGTATCGGTAACTACGAGAGAGAAGCACAATATATTCTAATCCCTGCGGAAATAAAATTCAAAAAAGAATTTAAGTTTTATTTCTTGAATTTCTACAATAAACCTTTGAACGACAGTATTTTATCTGAAACGATTAAATAATCCAAAGGAATATCTAAATCGGAAACATCGTCTATTTCCTCATCGGGAAGAAAAAAGCCAACACCGATTTTGGTACATTTTGGCGAAATTTCGGCAAATAATTTATCATAAAATCCTTTACCATATCCTACTCTATTCCCCTGATTATCACAATATAACAACGGTGTAATTACAAAATCAAAATCTTTTTCCAAGGAATCTGCATTACTCAGCGGTTCGGCAATTCCCCAAGAATTAATTTGCAATTCGGTATCTTTTTTCAATTCTATCGAGATTAATTTCCCTTTATAAATCTTCGGAACAAAAACTCTAATTTTATGCTCAAAACAGTAATTAATTAGAAAAGAAGTATCTATTTCCTTCAATTTATCAATCGTTAAAAAAACGTGAACTTTCTGATTTTCAGTAGGCTTAAATTGTAAAATAAAATTTTCTGCTATTTTTTTGGAACAAAGTAAAACCTCATCTTTGGATAAAGTTTTTCTCTTTTCCGTATATTTTTTCCTTAACTCTGTTTTTTTCATTTTTAGGATTAAGTTTCTTTCACCGAAATTATTTTTACAGGACAAGCTTTCGCTGCTTTTTCACAAGGTTCTAAAGCTTCGTGCAATGGTGTTTTTAGAGTGAAAAATCCTTTTTTGTCATTGGATTTCAGCAGTACAGATTTCCCGTCTTTTTTGGACATACGAAAATACTCCGGAGCAAACTCCGCACAGTAGTTGCAACCAATACATTTGTCTCTTTGCAGGGTAATAATCACCATTTTACGCAGGAACTATTTTGTAAAGTTTATCGCTTGGTCTTACTCTAAATTCGGTTTTGAAAGTAATGATTTCGGATTTCGTAGCTTTCTCGCTCATTCCTTTTCCATCTACCATCATTTCGGTAATTTCCATTTCCTGAGAACCTGTGGTTGGTCCTTGTATCAAGACTTTATCACCAATATTTAGGTCATAAGCTTCTATTAGAAACTCTGCAATATCGCTTTTCGGATAAAAATGTCTGCCTTTGCCAATGTAGATTTTTTTCTGCGTTGCGTTGCTTCCAGGGTTTGGAGACCATTCGCCCAATTCTTGCCCAAGATAATAACCACTCCAAAATCCACGATTATAGACAGTTTCCAATTGCTTCATCCATTCGCTTACTTTTTCTTGATTAAAAGTTCCTTCGGAAATCGCATCAATCGCTTCTCGATAGGCTTTTATTACAGTAGCCACATATTCGGGAGCTCTACCACGTCCTTCTATTTTTAGGACTTTCACGCCAGCATCTACAATTTCGTCTAAGAAACCAATGGTGCAAAGGTCTTTTGGGGACATCATATATTCATTATCCAATTCGATTTCAAAACCAGATTCTTGGTCGATAACGGTATATTTTTTACGACAATTTTGTTTGCAAGCACCTCTGTTGGCTGACGAGTTGTGAGAATGTAAACTCAAATAACATTTCCCAGAAACCGCCATACACAAGGCTCCGTGTCCAAAAATTTCTATCTCTACCAAATTGCCCGATGGTCCTTTTATCTGTTCTCGCTCTATTTGTTGGCAGATTTTTTTTATTTGCGAAATACTCAACTCTCGGCTCATTACCATTGTATCGGCAAACATTGCATAAAACTTTACCGTTTCTATATTGGTAATATTAATTTGCGTGGAAATATGCACTTCCATCCCGATTTGTCTGGCATACGCAATAACTGCTTGGTCCATAGCGATAACTGCCGTAAGGTTCGCTGCTTTCGCCTTATCCAAAAGCGTTTTTATGATAGATAAATCGTGGTCGTAAATAATGGTATTCAGCGTAAGATAAGTTCTCACGCCTTTTTCCTGGCATCTTCTCGAGATTTCGGGCAAATCATCTATTGTAAAGTTCATAGATGCTCTTGCTCTCATATTCAGTTGTTCTACTCCGAAATACACAGAGTCTGCCCCGTTATCCAAAGCGGCTTGCAATGCGGTAAAATCTCCCGCAGGAGCCATAAGTTCTATTGTTCCGTTTTTTGTCATTTTTTAGTAATGAAAAAATTTTTGCAAAGATAGTTTTTTTGAATTAAGTATTTCTGTCAAAACGTCATTAAGTATGAAAGGAAATATCTGCCAGAATTACAGGTTTTAATTTAAAAAAGAAATTAATTTTGCTTAAAAACTTTTAAAAAAGCCGTTTTCTCGTTAAATTTTCGTTAAAAATGAAACAAAACTATTGGCTTTAATACCTATTTAGCATTAAATTTGTTATTCAATGATTATTAAAAAAAGAAAATATACTACAATGAAAAATACAATTAAGAAACTATTACCTTACGCCACAGTAGGCGTAATATCCGGAGCCACAGTTTTCGGAGGAATAAAACTAACCGAAGGAGCATCTGCCAACAACCAAGATTATTCGTACTTTAATTCTACAAAAAATACCGATGCACAATTTGCAGGAATGAATATGTCGGGATTGGGAGATGATTTTACCAAAGCAGCAAAAATGACTGTACCTGCGGTAGTTACGATAAAAAACTATACAAACAGAAGCACGGGAAGAAGTAGCGAACAAGATATTTTCGACTATTTTTTCGGAACGCCAAGAAACCAAAGACAACAGCAACAGAAACCCGACAATATGCCATCTGGAATGGGTTCAGGAGTTATTATCTCTCCCGATGGTTACATTATCTCTAACAACCACGTGGTTGCAGGGGCTAATAAATTGGAAGTTGTGCTAAGCAATAAAAAAACTTACATCGCAACTTTGGTGGGCACAGATCCAAACACGGATATTTCTTTACTTAAAATTGAAGAAAAAGGACTGCCTTACCTCAACTTTGCGAATTCGGATTT
>JAUNTR010000040.1:0-2205 GCA_030538575.1 Cruoricaptor ignavus
AAAGCTATAGATATAGGAAGTATATATTCCATCTACGGAAGAAACGATGTAGAGGGCAATAGAATAAGATTGGGAGCCAGAACATTTTTTTCCCAAAACGATGATTGGCGAATACAAGGTTATGGTGCTTATGGTTTCAAAGACAAACAATTCAAGTACGGAGCAGAAGCTAAATATATGTTCAATAAAGTCAATAGATTTACCATAGGTGCTGGGACAAGACGAGATATTTTGCAGTTGGGTGTACAGCTAACAACCGATGATGGAATTATGTCCCGAACTTTTGCCTCTTCTACAGTTTTTGCGAGAGGAGAAAATGTTTCGTTAAGTTCTGTAAATCAGACTAATGTATTTGCATCTATAGATCCTTGGAAGAATTTTACCATTCGTTTAGATGGAACTTTACAAAGTATAAAATCTGCAAATCCGGAATATTTTAGCCTTAATTATATAGATAAATCGGGAAGTTTGCGAAAAACGACCAACGACTCTCATGCTACACTAAGTTTAATTGCAAGACCTGGTGCAAAGTTTTCTAAAAATGGAGTAGATAGACAAGAGCATGGTACTTTGGCACCTACCATTATTTTGAAATATACGAGAGGTTTCCAAAACTTGTTCAATGCAGATTTTGGTTATGATAAATTGCAATTTTTGTTTCACAAACCTATCTTGGTTGGCAGTTGGGGAAAATCGCTCCTGACTTTGGAAGCTGGGAAAAACTTCGATACCGTACCGCTTGCGTTGCAAAACGTAATCCCTGGAAACCAATCTTATGGCATTGTACAAAACACTTTTGCCCAACTAAATTACTACGAATTTGTAGCCGATACTTATGCCACTATGCATTTGGAACATCATTTCAACGGGAAAATTTTATCTTTTATTCCATTGATAAAAAAACTGAAACTGCGTGAAGTCGCTTTCTTGCGAGGTGCTTATGGAACATTGAGTGATGCTTCTAAATCCATCAACATCGATGGTAACAGATATTCTGCACCCGATCAAAACATCTATTACGAATATGGTTTCGGGATTGAGAATATAGGTTTTGGGAACTTGCGTGTTTTCCGAATAGATTTCAACTGGAGAGGAAATTATTTAGACCGTCCCAATATTTCTCGTTCAGGAATAAAGGTGGGAATGCAGTTCGATTTTTAATAAAAAGGAATTATATTTAAGATGTAACAAGTTGATAATTAGATTTTTGCTTTTTATTATAAAAATCTATCCTTGTTTTTTTCTGGCTCTTTTGTAATGCATTGCTTTTGCTCGTCTTATCACTTTTTTGTTGATGAGTTTATGCAAATCTTTATTTTTTACTGTTGGAGTATTGAACATAAGTAAAGGAAAAATAACGCCAAAAGCCAAAGCAAAAAGAATGAAACCTGTTTTCAAGCCGTTGTTCATTACTTCTAAGAAAAAACTGAAATCCGTATTTTGCTCTTTACCGAAAGATACAATTTTCAGTAAACCAATGATAAACTCGTAACCAAATTTCCCAGGAATCATATTGATGACCGCAGGAACGGTAAAAACAATCGGTGGCGTATGTACACGATGTGCGAAATAAACACCCAAAATGCCAACCGCTGTTGCTCCCGCTAATGAAGCGATGACAACCTGCTCGGGAATGGCAAAGCGTAATAATGTGATTTTAATGCCAAATCCTATTGCACCCAAAAGTCCCACAACCCACAATGCACGCTTTGGTGTATTAAACATTACTGCAAACCCGATGGATACGCAGATTGCCCAAAATATTTTTTCTATAATATCAAATGGTATTTCCATAACCGAATAAAAATAATGAAAGGTAAAATCCCACAGCAATCATAAAAACCATCATAAATCCCATAGCAACTTTTGCCCAACCAGAAACAATATGATTTTCTAAAATATCCAAAACACCATTGATGAGCGGAACACCGGGTATCAGCCAAAGAACACAAGCGGTAAGTGCACCATGAAAATCCTGAAGTCCCAAAGTTCTGCAAATATTAACCACCGAAGTAGAAACAAAAGCTGCAATAAGCCAACTGATGTAGATATTGTATTTTTTTTCTAAAATAATTTTGCGAACAAACATTCCAGAAATTGCAGCGACAAATGCTATAAAAAATTCAGGATGTGTAGCATCAAAAATCTTGGATAATCCTGCGGTTGCCAATCCTATGAATACAAATTTTGCCCATTCGGGATAGG
>JAUNTR010000040.1:2305-5432 GCA_030538575.1 Cruoricaptor ignavus
GATAATCCTGCGGTTGCCAATCCTATGAATACAAATTTTGCCCATTCGGGATAGGATTTCATTTCGGTAATTTCTTTCAACTCTTCTTCTAATTTGGAGAAAGGAATTTTGCCATCGGCAACTTCCCAAGTTAAAATACTGATTTCCGAAATAATGGAATAATTAACGTGATAATGAGCAATGCTTTTCACAATCGTTTTCTTACGATTGGTCTTCGGTTCTTCCACAGTAAGGATAATTGCTGAATGCGAAAAAAACTGCTCTATTTTATAATCGAATGCCGTTGCAATTCTATTGAGGTTTCGTTTGGTTCTTGCAGAATTGGCACCATTGGAAATCAGGGCAATAGCAAACTCTGCCAGCACTCCTGTTATCTGTTCCAAATTTATGCATTCTGTTTGTTGCATCACGAAAATTTTTTGCAAAGTTACGTTTCTCTGTTCAAAGCAAAAAAAATCCCGACTTGCGAAAAGTCAGGATTTTATTTTTTATAAAACGCTATTATGCGATTGGTTCTACAGATACGAAAGATCTGTTATTTGCTTTCTTTCTGAAAACTACTGTTCCGTCAATCAGCGCAAACAAAGTATGGTCTTTACCAATACCCACGTTTTCACCTGGGTGATGTTGCGTACCTCTTTGTCTCACGATAATGTTACCCGCGATTGCTTCCTGACCTCCAAAAATCTTCACTCCTAATCTTTTAGAGTGCGATTCTCTACCGTTTTTGGAGCTACCAACTCCTTTCTTGTGTGCCATTTTTTTCTAGGGTTTTTATTTTATGATTTTTTTTCTGCAAATTTCTCTACATTCTTTTCGATAAGAGCATCTACCTCTTCATGAGAAAGAAGTTCTTTTCCTAACTCTTTTTTCAATTCTTCTCCTAAGTTTACCAAAACTTCTCTATTGTCTTTGGATTGGGAAAGGTTGAATTTTTTCAGTTTATAGTTCAACTCGTGATCTTCTCCGAAATCTACGGTTGCTCTATCTACAGATGCAGAAGTTTTTGTTTCTTCTTTTTTAGCCGTTTTTTTAGGAGCCGCTTCAAAACCTGTAATTCCTGTGATTACGATTTGGGTTAAAGCTTGTCTGTGACCATTTTTCTTAGCGTATCCTTTTCTTCTTTTCTTTTTGAAAACGATTACTTTATCCGCTTTTACGTGGTCCAAAATTTCGGCATCTACTGTGATTCCGCTTACAGCCGGGGCGCCAACTGTTGTAGTTCCGTTTACGGTAAGAAGCACTTTATCGAAAGATACTTTATCTCCTGCCTCACCTTGCAAACGGTTTACAAACAACTTTTGGTCTTGCTCAACTTTGTATTGAAGCCCTGCTATCTCTACAATTGCAAACATTGTTTATAATTTTTAATGAGTTAATATTCTATTTTGAGTTTGCAAAAATAAGAATTTTTTCTGAATTACAAACACTTATGCATTTTATTTTACAGAAAAATTTATTTACAAATATTTCGGGTAATTCCTTATAATATCATAACTTTGGGATAGTTATTTTTTTTATGAAAAGAGATTTATATATAGACTTTGCCAAGGGTTTGGCTACGCTTTCCATTATTTTTATACATACCGTTTTTTGGTCGGGTCAGTTTTATGTTCCTACGGAAATTCGGGTTTTGTCTTTACTTTTCGATGTTCCACTTTTTTATGCACTTAGCGGAATTACTTCGGGTGGAAATATCGAAAAAACGTTTTATCGTCTGCTGAAACTGCAAATTACCTATATGATTTTTGTAACGTTTCTGTTCTTTTTAGATTATTTCTTCAAAGTATTTGGACTGAATATTTTCGGTATGGATTGGATGAAGGATTTCTATGCCACATTTGGTAGCAAATACGTTCCACAAAATATTTCGGATATGCCACAATGGCAAAATTTGGGAAATTGGTATTTGCATTCTTACACCAATGCCGATACTTTTCCTGTGGTAATGGGCAGTTTTTGGTACTTGAAGGTTTATTTTATCCTCACTGTTTTTGGGGTTCTTATTCTGAAATTTTTCCCAAAACATCTTAATTGGTTTATTGCGATTTGTTTAGTTTTAACATTGCTATTCAATTGGTTTCCAAAATATTATCCAACAGGGCAAGTGGGCTATGTGGCATTTTATCTCGGTTTATTTTTGGTGGCTCATAAAATGAAGGGCAAAAAAATCCCAACCCGATGGATTCCTGCGGTTTACGGCATTGTCGGTTTGCTATTGGTTTGGCTATTTTGGTATTATGGCGGAGATATTTTCTATAAAATGAATAAACAAAAATTTCCACCAAAAATCCCTTATATTATATGGTCATTATTTTCTTTGGTTACTCTGTTTGTGTTGTATAATCGATTGAAAATCACTAAGGATAATTTTATAAATTACATTGGGAAAAATGCAATTTTCTACTATTTTGCACAAGGGATGAGTTCTTCTTTGGTTTACTTTCTTGTCGTTCCGATGAAGGAAAAACTATCGTGGATTCCTTTGCTCATCATTATTTATTTAATTAATATTGCACTTGCAATCCTCATTGCAGAAGCTCTGAAAAAAGTAGATGCCATCGGTTGGAACGTTTTGCAATATCTCAGACAGAAAAGTATTGCTAAGCGGACTTAACTTTTTTCATATTTAAAGGAAATAATTATTCGTAATCACTTTCATTAATTTTCAAAAAATCGTACTTTTACCATTCGTTTTTAATTAAAGAGAAAAAATTATGTTTAAGCTAAAACTTCCCACAGACCCAAGATGGGCAAATATTGCCGAAGAAAATATAGATGAAATATTAACCGACCACGCTTGGTGCGAGCAAAAAGCAGCAACCAATGCAATTACGTTGATTACGATGCTCCCCGAATATCCCGAGATTGTAACCGAACTTTTGGCGATTGCACAAGAGGAACTCGACCATTTCGGGCAAGTCCACGAGATTATAAAACAACGAGGTTACGAGCTTGGTCGCCAAAGAAAAGATGATTATGTGAACGACCTTTTCAAATTCATCATCCAAGGAAGTCGAGAGGATTTGATTATCGATAAAATGCTCTTCGCTGCAATGATAGAAGCCCGAAGTTGCGAGCGTTTCAAAGTACTTACCGAAACTATAAAAGATGAAGAACTGAAAAC
>JAUNTR010000040.1:5532-10392 GCA_030538575.1 Cruoricaptor ignavus
CGGTTTACACTCAAAAAAAATCGTTGTAAAGTTTATCGAAGTCTGTCCACAGATTTTACGAGTTTTTCATCCCTTTTAATGTAGATATTCGCCATAATAAGGCAGAATAAAGAAACGGCGGGAAATACAAACTCAATACCCTTCTCAGGAAAATCTATTCCTCCGGATAAATTTTGTAGCCAATAAACCAATAAACCAATCAACAAAACGTTTATAACGATGTTCACATTATTGAACATTATTTGTCTTTTTCTTTTATTATAACTAAAAATAGAAAGCACGGATAATAAAAATACCGTTCCCGATAATGCAATCGTTACTGCATTGGTACTGAATACTACAACATCCAAAGATGTGTAATACAACGCAATAGCACATAATGCGACCAAAAGCAGAAAAATGGTTTGTATTCTTTGTAACATAATGTGCAAAAATATCATTTTTTTTTGCATTTATCAAAAAATAATGTAGATTTGCACTAATATTTATTCAGAAAAAGAAAACCGCACAGGTTTAACTTTCTTACTTACACATATTTAAACAAAATACTTTTTTACATAACAATATATGTTTACCATTGAAATGTTGAGATCCAAATCCGTAACGGAAGTGGCATCTATTCTAAAAAAATTCGGTATAAAAGTTCCAAGGAATAGTACAGATACCGATAAAATCTTTGCAATTTTAGACTTTCAGGCTTCTAATCCTGCTGTTGCAAAAGATTTTTATAATGAAACTGAAGGCGTAATTGAAACCAAAACAGAAAAACCAGTTACGAAAAAACCAACTGCAAGACGAACAAAAAAACCGACAGAAGAAGTTGCGGTAACCGAAGCAAAAACTGAGGCATCAGAACAGAAAGCCGAAACACCAGTTGAAGAAACAGCAACCGAACCAGTGGAAAAACCCAAAAGAGGCAGACGGAAAAAAGTTGTAACAACCGAAGCTGAACCGACTGAACCACAATTGGAAACTTCAACTGAAGCTCCACAGGAAACAAAAGAAGAAGTTCTGCCCAAGCAGACCGAAACACCAAAGGCAACTCCACAAAATACGCCACAAAAAAAACAACGCCAGCCCAACCAAAATAGAAATAACAATCATCCTGGAAACGGAAACCAAAATGGAAACCAAAACGGGCAGGCTAAGAATAATAATTCCCAGAACCAAAATCAACAAAATCAAAACCAACAAAACCAAGAAGTTGCCGAGCCTAAAAAAGAATTCAATTTCGATGGATTGGTAACGATAGAAGGTGTTTTAGAGATTTTGCCCGACAATTACGGCTTTTTGCGTTCCCCAGATTTTTCCTACATTTCCTCTCCCGATGATGTGTATGTTTCCACAGCACAGATAAGAAATTTTGGCTTGAAAACAGGTGATACTGTAAAAGGTATTGTTCGCTTGCCAAAGGAAGGCGAAAAATATTTCTCCCTACAAAGACCAGTTGAGGTAAACGGTAGAGATTTAGATTTTATAAAAGATAGAGTAGCTTTCGAGCATTTAACACCGCTTTTTCCTCAAGAAAAATTCAACCTTGCAGGCAAAGGTTCTACCGTTTCTACGAGAGTTGTAGATTTGTTTGCCCCAATTGGTAAAGGACAAAGAGCAATGATTGTTGCACAACCAAAAACAGGTAAAACAATGTTGCTGAAAGATATTGCCAATGCTATATCCTCTAACCATCCCGAAGCGTATATGATGGTTCTTTTGATTGATGAAAGACCAGAAGAAGTAACCGATATGGAACGTAGCGTAAATGCCGAAGTTATCGCTTCAACCTTTGATGAAGCTGCGGAAAAACATGTGAAAGTTGCCAACTTGGTACTCGCAAAAGCACAAAGAATGGTAGAATGTGGGCACGATGTGGTTATTCTTTTAGACTCCATCACTCGATTGGCAAGAGCTTATAATACCGTAACGCCTGCTTCGGGGAAAATACTTTCTGGTGGAGTAGATGCTAATGCACTTCATCGTCCGAAGAGATTTTTTGGTTCAGCAAGAAAAATAGAAAACGGCGGTTCGCTTACCATTATTGCTACAGCATTGATAGATACAGGTTCTAAGATGGATGAAGTGATTTTTGAAGAATTTAAAGGAACAGGAAATATGGAACTTCAACTGGATAGAAAAATCGCTAATAAACGTATTTATCCTGCGATAGATTTAGTAGCATCCAGCACGAGAAGAGATGATTTGTTGCACGATGAACTGACCCAACAGAGAATGTGGATTATGAGAAAATATCTGTCTGATATGAACGCTGTTGAAGCAATGGAATTTGTAGATAAAAGCATAAAAAACAGCCGAAGCAACGAAGAGTTTCTAATGAGTATGAACCGATAAAAATATCTAAAACCGCTTTTCAAAGAGCGGTTTTTTTTATCATCGAAACTCTATAATATTAGGGTTGAGATTTTGTGTATAAATTCATAAACTAAAAATTTAGTTTTAAATCAATATTTATAAAAGTTTTATCGGATTGAGAGATATTTGTATAAAATAGCTTCGATATTATTTTTTTTATATTCTTTTTAGAAAGAATCAATATTAAAAATATATTAAAATAATCATAATATTTATTTTTATTGATGATTTTTTCCTATTTTTAACGCATTAAACTTTAAATAAATTAAATTATGTCATTTGAATTACCAAAACTAAGTTATGCCTACGACGCATTAGAACCTACGATAGATGCCAAAACAATGGAAATACACCACAGCAAACATCATCAAGCGTATGTGGATAACTTGAACAATGCCATTGCAGGAACTGAATTGGAAGGCAAAACGATAGAAGAAGTTTGTAAAACAGGAAGCGATAAACCTGCGGTAAGAAATAACGGAGGTGGACACTTTAACCATACGCTTTTCTGGGAAATCCTAACTCCGGGTGGAAGCAAAGAACCTGTGGGAAATGTGGCAAAAGCTTTGGAAACTTTTGGCGGTTTTGAGAAATTTAAAACCGATTTCTCCAATGCGGCAAAAACCAGATTTGGTTCTGGTTGGGCTTGGCTTTGCAAGAAAGAAGACGGTTCTGTGGCAGTTTGCTCTACTCCGAACCAAGATAATCCGCTAATGCCTGTTGCAGATTGCCAAGGTACGCCAATCTTAGGTTTAGATGTTTGGGAACACGCTTATTATCTTAATTATCAAAACAGAAGACCAGATTATGTTTCTGCTTTCTTCGATGTGATTAATTGGGATAAAGTAGAAGAACTTTACAATAAATAATTTCTGAAAAGAAATTAAAATTTACAACACAAAAACCACCGATATTTTGGTGGTTTTTATCTTTTAAATCAGTTTCAACTAAGAATTTAGTTTTAGAAGAGGTTCTATATATTCTCGTTCATTGCTTAGTCTGGGAACTTTGTTTTGTCCGCCCAATTTGCCACGTTGCGACATCCAATCATAGAAAAGATTTTCCCTTGCAATGTGGATAACGGGTTTTCCCAAAGTCATATTATTGTATCGTTTCGCTTCGTAATCCGAGTTGATGGCTTTTAGAGTATCATCGAAAATATTGCAGAAAGCCTCCCAATTATTTGGTTTTTTATTAAATTCCAAAATCCATTCGTGTGCTCCAGAATCACCGTTTTTCATATAAATAGGAGCACCTGTATAATCTGTGATTGCAGCTTCGGTTTCGCTACACGCCTTTGCCAATGCAGTTTCCACATTTTCTATCATCAGTTCTTCACCAAAGGCATTGATGTAATGTTTCGTTCGTCCCGAAATTTTTATACGAAACGGATTGAGGTTCGTAAACTGTATTGTATCCCCAATCAAATAACGCCACAAACCGCCATTGGTTGTAATGAGTAAGGCGTAGTTTTTCCCAATTTCTACTTCTTCCAAAGTAAGGACTTTTGGGTTATTAGAGCCAAATTCTTCCATCGGAATAAATTCATAGAAAATACCGTAATCCAACATCAGTAGCATTTCATCGCTTCCTTGTCGGTCTTGTATTCCGAAAAATCCTTCGGAAGCGTTGTAGATTTCATAGTAATTAATATCTTTCCCGATGATTTGTTTATATTGGTCTTTATAAGGTTTAAAACTAATTCCGCCGTGAAAAAACACTTCCAAATTTGGCCACAATTCAGCAATAGACGGTTTTCCTGTTTCTTGTAGAACTCTTTGTAACAGAACCATCATCCAACTTGGGACACCTGTAATACTTCCAACATCTTGGTTTTTAACCTCGGAAACTATTGCTTTCAGTTTAGCTTCCCATTCACTCATCAATGATGTTTTTTTGCTCGGAATTGTCGTGATTTCTACCCAAAAAGGTAAGTTTTCTATTAAGATTGCAGATAAATCACCATATTTGGTTTTGAAATCGGCATACATTTCTGCACTTCCGCCTAACCTTAAATTTTTATTGGTAAAAAGTTGATTATCAGGATGATTGTTGGCATAGATGGAAATAAGGTCTTTCCCAGCTTTGTAATGGCAATCTTCCAAGCTTTCATTAGAAATTGGGATAAATTTGCTTTTGGCATTCGTAGTTCCCGAAGACTTGGCAAAATGACGAATAAATCCTGGCCAAATTACATCTTTTTCACCTTTTCTGGCACGTTCTATATAAGGTTCAAAATCTTCGTAAGTTACGATAGGAACTTGGTTTTGGAAATCCCGAATGGTCGAAATATCTTTGAAACCGAACTTCTTGCCATAGTAAGTGTCTTCTGCACTGAAAAGCTGAGAAAACAATACGCCTTTTTGTGTATCGATAGGATGATTGATGAAATTCTGAATCTGGTCTATCCTCTGTTTGATAAACCAATTTACAACCGAATTGAAAAGTGCTTTTGTTGCCATACATAGCAAAAATAGAAAAATAAAAGCAAAC
>JAUNTR010000040.1:10492-13287 GCA_030538575.1 Cruoricaptor ignavus
CACCTAAAAAATGCAGTTAGAAAATTATTATTATTTTTGAAAAAAATCAGATTATGTTTTCAGAAGAGCACCTTTTTTCCATTGCACTTAGAAAATGTGCGTTAATCGGAGATATTAATTTCAAAAAAGTGGTAGAGGCAGAAGGTTCGGCAGAAAACGTATGGAAGCTCCCTAAAAGTACCTTGCAAAAGATTTTTGGAATTGGAGATAAAATCAGCCGAGAAATCGGGAATCCCGAATATTTAGCGTTCGCCGAAAAAGAATTGATGTTTTGCGAAAAAAATAATATTACCATAAGATTAAGACACAAAAACGAACTCCCCAATCTGTTGCAAGATTGCTATGATGCACCATCTATTCTTTATCAAAAAGGAACATTTAATGAAAATAAAACTCCTATAAGTATCGTAGGAACAAGGAAATATACCAGCTACGGAAGAACTTTTATCAATGATTTTTTGGAGGAAATAAAAACTGCTGAGATACAAACCATTAGCGGATTGGCACTTGGTACAGATGCTGAAGTTCACCAGAAATCTTTGGAAAAAAATATCCCGACTGTTGGTGTTTTGGCTCACGGGTTTCACACATTTTATCCCGCTAAAAACAAACCGCTTTCCGAGAAAATATTGGAAAATGGAGGAACTTTGTTCACCGAATTTACAACTGCCGACAAACCCGATAGAGAGCATTTTATACAAAGAAACCGTATTGTGGCAGGTCTTTCGCCCGCAACTATTGTGGTGGAAACGCCTTTTGGCGGAGGTTCTATCAGTACCGTTTCCTTTGCCAACGGCTATAATCGGGATGTGTTTGCCTTACCAGGAAAAATTACCGATGTTTGTAGCCAAGGCTGTAATTTACTGATTTATCAAAACAAAGCAGCAACCATTTCCTCTATAAAAGATTTGATAAAAGAGTTAGGAATAAATGAACCCAATGCTAAGGTGGGCGAATTATTCCCGAAAAGTGAAATAAAACCAAAATTGACCGAAGAGCAACATAATATATATAATACGATAAAAGAACATCCGCAAATTTCCTTAGACGATATTTCCGAGAAATGCAATTTGCCGGCCTACAAAATCCTACCCATTTTATTGGAAATGGAGATTTCGGGTTACATACAATCGTTTTCGGGAAGACAATTTCAAGTGATGTAGAAAAATGTGTTTTTTAATTATTCATCAATTTAATATTAAGTTATTATTATTTTTAATACTAATAACTATATTATGAATTTAATAAAAAATTAAACTAATGATAATAAATTTTTATTAAACTTTAAAAAAAGTCTTGTGAGATTGAATAAAAATTTTAATTTTGTTGATATAATTTTCACAATATATGGAACACTATAACGTAGAGCAAAAAATACAGGAGTTTATCGCTAAGATAGAAGCGAAGAACCCAAATGAACCGGAATTTTTACAAGCCGTAAAAGAAGTTGCAGCAACTGTAATCCCTTTTGTAGCAACGAAAAAAGAATATAATGGGATGAAACTTCTGGAAAGAATGGCAGAAGCAGAAAGAATCATTATCTTCCGTGTTCCTTGGGTGGATGACAAAGGAGAGATACACGTAAACAGAGGTTTCAGAATCCAAATGAACTCTGCCATCGGACCTTATAAAGGAGGGATTCGTTTCCATCCTTCCGTAAACTTATCGGTTTTGAAATTCTTAGCATTCGAGCAAGTTTTCAAAAACTCCCTTACAACTTTACCAATGGGTGGAGGAAAAGGTGGTGCGGATTTTGACCCACAAGGAAAATCCGATATGGAAATTATGCGTTTCTGCCAAGCTTTTATGACCGAACTTTGCAAACATATCGGCCCTGAAACCGATGTGCCTGCGGGAGATATTGGTGTAGGAGCAAGAGAAATTGGTTATCTTTTCGGGCAATACAAAAAAATAAGAAACGAGTTTACAGGTGTACTTACAGGGAAAGGTTTAGCGTACGGAGGTTCACTTATTCGCCCTGAGGCAACGGGATATGGCGTGGTATATTTCGCTGAGCAAATGCTAAAAACTATCGGTGAATCTATCGTTGGTAAAACGGCTACCGTTTCTGGTTTTGGTAATGTTGCTTGGGGCGTTGTAAAGAAATTTACAGAGCTTGGGGGCAAAGTGCTTACCATTTCTGGTCCAGATGGTTACATCTACGATGAAGATGGAATCTCTGGTGATAAAATAGATTTTATGTTAGAACTTCGTGCTTCTGGAAACAACCGTGCAGAAGACTATGTGGCTAAATATCCTAATGCTAAATTTGTGGCAGGTAAGAGACCTTGGGAAGTAAAATGCGATGTAGCATTCCCTTGTGCAACACAAAACGAATTGCATTTGGAAGATGCACAAAACCTTGTAAACAACGGTGTAATCTGTGTAACAGAAGCTGCAAATATGCCATCTACATTAGATGCGATTAATTATTTCTTGGACAACAAAGTTCTATTCTCTCCTGGTAAAGCATCCAACGCAGGTGGTGTAGCAACATCGGGATTAGAAATGACGCAAAACTCCATTCGTTTGAACTGGACTTCCGAAGAGGTAGATGCCAGATTGAAAGAGATTATGATTGGTATCCACAAAGCGTGTAGAGATTACGGAAAAGAAGAAGATGGCTATGTAAACTATGTGAAAGGTGCGAATATCGCAGGTTTCGTAAAAGTTGCAGAAGCTATGTTGGCACAAGGTGTCGTATAAATAAAAATTCTGTCCCGGAATAATGGGAAATAAAAAGTAAGTGAATAGAAATCCCCAAGTTTTATCTTGGGGATTTTTTTACGATTTAT
>JAUNTR010000422.1 GCA_030538575.1 Cruoricaptor ignavus
TTGGATTTTGAGATTTGGATTTTGAATTTTAAACCTTGAACATTAAATATTAAACCTTGAACCTAAAACTTAAAATTTAAGCTCAATCCTGCGGTTGGTGGTTGGGTTGCGAATTGGTCATAAATAATGGCAGGTCTTATCGCCAAATCGGGGTCGTTGCGTTGTTGGTACAAATGTGCATCTACCACAGCATCCATAATCCCGAGAATATAAACCAAACTTGTAATAGCTATGGCGTAATCTCTTTGGCGTTTCATACGATCTTGGGCTCGTCCCAAAGCCTCTTTGGTGTAACCTTGCCTTTCGGAAAACTCGTGGGGCAAACCATTTAGTTCCGCAACAAACGCATCTCTGTATCTTTTGTACCAATTGTCGTTCCAAATAGTAATCCCAACACCTGTCCCAATCGCTCCCCAAACGATAGGAATTTTCCAATATTTTTTATTATAATATTGTCCCAATCCAGGTAAAACAGCTGAGTACAAACCTGCTTTTGTTGGACTATAAGTTATGGTTTTAGGATTAGCGTTGGATACCTTTATATCTTCTAAAATCTGAACTTCGGATTTGGAAGATTGTGTTGTCATAGAATCTAATGCCACAGGAGTTTCCGCAACCAAAGAATCTTTGGTTACAACTTGTGCAAAGACAATCGAAACGCACAACAAACAAAATATGATAAGACTTTTTTTCATCTATTATCCAAAATGTGCCAATATTTGCTCCAACTCTTCTTGATTTTTAAAATCAAGAACTATTTTTCCTTTTTTGCCATTGGCAGAAGTTTTTATCTCTACTTTGGTATCCAAAATATCCGAAAGTTTTTGCTGGGCTTTTCGGTATTCATTAGAAAGAATTTTCTCTGCTTTGGCTGGTTTAGTCGGTTGTTTCAATGCAGAAGCTGCCAATTCAGATTGTCTTACATTCAGATTTTCTTTTTTTATTTTTTCAAAAAGAATAGTCTGCAATTCCTCAGTTTCCAAACTCAAAACTGCTCTACCGTGTCCTGCGGAAATCTCACCGCTTCTTATGGCTTCTTGCACTTCGGGATTTAGTTTTAAAAGACGTATAGAATTGGTAATCGTACTGCGTTCTTTACCAACTCTTTGGCTCAAATTTTCTTGGGTCATCCCTATTTCTTCCAATAATCTTTGGTAGGTTAGGGCAACTTCTATAGCGTCTAAATCTTCTCTTTGGATGTTTTCCACCAAAGCCATTTCCAAAAGTTCTTGGTCGTTTACCAATCTAATGTAAGCAGGGATTGATTTCAAACCTGCAATTTTGGAAGCTCGGAATCTTCTTTCTCCTGAAATAATCTCGAAACGATCGCCATCTTTCCGCAAAGTTATTGGTTGTATAACTCCCAGATTTTTAATAGATTGAGCCAAATCATTCAATGCTTTTTCATCGAAATAAGTTCTGGGCTGAGAAGCATTCGGGAAAATATCTTCCAGAGAAACCTCTACAATATTTCCCACGAGTTTATCTGCACCTTCATCCGTTGCAGAATGTATGGACACTTTGGACTCCGAACTTAGGATTGCTCCAAGTCCTCTTCCCATTGCTCTTTTTTTATCCTTCAATTGATTCTTTTTTTGAATTTAATAATGTTTCATTTTTCAGCAAAACTTCTTCTGCCAATTGTATGTATTGTACAGCACCTTTGCTTTCTGCATCGTACATTAGGATGCTTTCGCC
>JAUNTR010000423.1 GCA_030538575.1 Cruoricaptor ignavus
TTTTTTTAGAAATAGCAGTCCCGCTTTCCACTACAATCTTTTCGGCTCTTTCATCGCCAAAAAGGATTTCCGTTGCAATCGGGGCTAAAAAGTTCATTCCTGTTTTTTTTAGAGAAGCTCATCGCAATCCGTATATTTTTAATATATTTGTCCGTATAAATATTAATTATGGATTCTAAACTCACTTTAAAACTAAACGAAAGCGTTATTGAAAGAGCAAAAAAATATGCCTTAAATAGAAAAATAAGCCTTTCGAGATTAATAGAAAATTACCTCGATTCACTAACAAAAGAAGAAAATGAGGGGTTTTCCATCTCTCCTTTTGTAAAAAGCATAGCAACAGGCAAAAGCATTCCGTTGGATACCGATATAAAAAGTTACAGAAAAGACTACATAGATTATTTAGAACAAAAACACCAATAATATGATGCAGAAAGTATTTTTGGACACCAATATCATCCTCGATTTTCTTGGCGAAAGGGAAGGTTTTTATAAAACCTCTGCAAAAGTTATGACTTTGGCTGATTTAAACAAAATCGAGCTTTACACAACATCCAACACCATTTCTACCGTTTATTACCTGCTTTCAAAATTTGAAAATCCCAAAACAGCATTGGAGAAAATCAGAAAATTCAAAGTGCTTTGCAATATATCCGTTACGGATAATGAAGTGATAGAAAAAGCCTTAATTTCAAATTTTAAAGATTTTGAAGATGCCATCCAATATTTTAGTGCGATTGCAACAGGTTGCGATATTATTATCACTCGAAATGAAAAAGATTTCAAATCTGCATTAATTCCTATTATGAATGCTGATAGCTATCTTCAAAGCTTAAAAAAATAATATTTTGTCTTCCAAAAAACCTTACCTTTGGAGGAATGGATTCACTCTTTCAGCAACAAGTTTTTGAAATTACACAACTCATCCCTGAAGGCAGAGTAACCACCTATGGCACAATTGCAAAAGCCGTTGGCTACCCGAACCACTCTCGGCAAGTTGGTCGCACACTTCGCCATTGCGATGAAAAAATCCCTGCACATCGGGTTTGCCATTCCTGCGGTAAAATACCCGAAAACTGCTTAGACGAGTTTACCGAAAAATTAAAACAAGAAGGCATTGAGATAAAAGGCAACAAAATACAAAATTATAAAACCGTATTTTGGAATCCCTTGGAAGAACTCTAAAACATTTATAGAAAAACGGCGTAGAAAATCTACACCGTTTTTTATATTTTAATTATCAAACCCTATTGAGGTTTTTACTAATCTTTTTCCAACAATTCTTTTATTTTATTTTCCAATTCTTCAGAAAGTTCAGGGTTGTCTCTTAGGACATCTTTCACGGCATCTCTACCTTGCCCCAATTTCGTATCTCCGTAACTGAACCAAGAACCGCTTTTCTTTACAATATTTTTATCCACAGCCGTATCCAAAATTTCACCAACTTTGGAAACACCTTCTCCGTACATAATATCAAACTCTGCTTGCTTGAACGGTGGAGCAACTTTATTCTTCACAATTTTCACTTTCACATGGCTACCAATAGCTTCATCACCTTGTTTTATTGGTGTAGAAGATTTACGAATATCCACCCTTACCGATGCGTAAAATTTCAGTGCATTCCCTCCTGTTGTTGTTTCTGGATTGCCAAACATCACACCGATTTTTTCTCTTAATTGATTGATGAAAATCACGG
>JAUNTR010000424.1 GCA_030538575.1 Cruoricaptor ignavus
ACAGATACCAACTAACCGATAGCCCAACGCATATTTGTGGTTTCAGCCAAGGTGGAATTTTATGCTATGCGTTGGCTCTTAAAAATCCGCAATTGTTTACCAAAGTGGCTTGTCTTAGTTGTTATCCGGAAGATAAAATCTTGACCGATATTAATAAAGATAAAAAGAAATTGCAACACCTTCGTTTCTTTGTTTCCCATGGTACAGATGATGCGGTAATCCCTTTGGATTGGGGCAGAAAAGCCGCTGATTTACTGTATGATTTGGGTTGCTTTTTCTCCTTCCGAGAGTATATGAGCGGACACGGTGTGAACCAAAAAAATTATTTGGATTTGATGAATTTCTTTGAGAAATAAAAAGCAAAACCTTCAAGATTTTAGAAACCTTGAAGGTTTGAAGATAATATCTTAATTATCGTAAGTATTAGGATATTTTTCTTTAATATCTTGTACCGTTCCCAAAACTTTTTCCTTTAATGAATTTTGATAATTCTGTAATTTTTCGGCAACAATTTCATCCGATGTTCCGATAATTTTAGTTGCTAAAATCCCTGCATTTGTTGCACCATTTAGTGCCACAGTTGCTACGGGAATACCCGATGGCATTTGCAAAATAGATAAAACAGAATCCCAACCATCTATAGAATTGGAAGACAAAATAGGAACGCCAATTACGGGCAAAGTGGTACAACTTGCTACCATTCCTGGGAGATGTGCTGCACCGCCTGCTCCTGCGATAATTACTTTCAGCCCTCGTTCTTTTGCTGTTTGTGCATAGTGGAACATTCGCTCGGGCGTTCTATGTGCAGAAACTACCGTAAGCTCGAAAGGGATTTCCATAGATTCTAAAAAATCTGCTGCCTGTTGCATAATTGCCAAATCGCTTTGGCTACCCATAATAATGCCGACCATTTTTATTTTTTTGTTTTAGATTAATAAATTTTAGGATTCCAGTTTTCAGGAATTTTAGGTTGTATATCGTATTTTACAAAATAGTTTTCTATCTCTGCCATAATGTCTTCGTAGGGTTCGCTGGCAATTCTTTCGTAAGGAATTTTATAACCAAGATATACAATTTTTCTTTTGAAATCGCCTGCCCCAATAACGATTGGCACTTTTGCAGCCAATGCCATATGATAGAAACCTTTTCGCCATTTCGGCACCCAACTTCTTGTACCTTCGGGAGTTATCACAAGGCTAAAATCTTCTTTTTCAAATTGCTTGGCGACAAAATTTACCAAATCGTTTTTCTGAGAGCGATTAATCCCAATCCCTCCAATGGCTTTTACAAGACCACCGTACCAAGCTTTGGTATGTTGATCTTTAATAATGATTTTCAAAGGTTTACCGAGTTTCCAATAAGCAAAGTTGCCAAGCATATATTCGGCATTGTGCGTATGCGGAGCAACCGCCAAAATACAGCGATCCAAATTATCTACATCGCCTTGCAAAACCACCTTCCAACCGATGATTTTCAGTATAAGTGTTCCTAATAGTTTTTTCATTTATTAATTTCGATATTTTTCTTTATTTTTTTTAATAGTTTTTTCACTCTTAATATTCTCTTTACCAATGCTTTTTCCCTCATCAAAAAAAGATTTTCTCATATCCAACTCTTCAAATTTAGATAAAAAAAAGAGCATAACCAAAACTTGTTGGTTATACTCTACAAATATATTGAATA
>JAUNTR010000425.1 GCA_030538575.1 Cruoricaptor ignavus
CCTCGTAGCGAATCGTTTTCGGCATTTGGCAAATCCGACATATTTTCCAGTACGGCAACGGTGATTTTCCCGATGGTAGATTTTTTGTAAGGCGTCCCGATAGAATCTTTTCTAATATCCATAACCAAAGGCACTTGCTTACTGCTAAGAAGTGTATCTGCTGTGAAATAGATTTCCTCGTTAGACGCATTGAATCTGTAATAACCATAATCCCGCATTTGTTGGGTAATTCTGGCAACTTCTTTTTCCAGCTTAGTTTGGTCGAGAATATCTCCTGCTAAAATTTCACTTTTTCTATAATCTTGTTCGTAGAGTTTTTTTATTTCAGCATCGGGAATATCGTAATAATATTCAGAAATTACAGTAGGTTCTTTCGGGGTAATAATATAATCTACGGTTGCCTTTTTTGTAGCAGAATCCAGATTTTGTTTATACTTTACATCGGCATCCCAATAGCCTCTGTACACCAATCTTTTTTCTATATTTTCTGCACTGCTTATAGTTTTGGCTTGGTCTAAAATTACAGGAGCTTGCCCTACGCTGTGTAGAAAACGATTTATAAAAAGGTTTTTGCCTTGCTCCTTTGGCATATTGTATTTCACAAATAGCGAGTCCCGAAGTTTTTGGTTTCTGATTTCCGATGGATAGGTGGAATATTCGGTGAGCATTGTATCGTATTTGGGATTTGCTATATTGTACATCCACAACCCAATAGGGAATAGGAACAATGCTTTTTTATTCGGTTTTTGTCCTACATAATCGGGGAGTTCATCACCCAGTACTTTTTTATCTTTATATTCAAAATTGTTTTTGGTGAGGAGAAAATCGCCATCGGGAACTTTTTTTGTAGCACTACATGCATAAAGAATGCACATTGTAGTTGCAACAGAAAAAAATAAATGATATTTTTGAAGATATTTTTTAATAAAATGCTTACCGCTCATACAATAAAAATTATTCAGTCTTTAGATAAAAAAAAGTTCAGACAAAAATACAATTTGTTTTTGGTTGAAGGCAATAAAATCATAAGAGAACTTTATAATTCTAACTATAAAATTAAAGAAATATTTTCCATTGAGGAAAGTAATGACACACTAAGGTTCATTAATCCTGAAAAAATGACACAGATTAATGAAAGAGATTTGAAGAAAATCAGTTTCTTGCAACATCCCAAAGATTCCGTAGCACTTTGTGAAATTCCTGAAAATGCAGTATTGCAAGATTGTGATTTCAATTTGGTTTTAGATGGAATACAAGACCCAGGAAATCTGGGAACGCTCATACGTTTGGCAGATTGGTTTGGCGTGCAACAAGTGGTTTGCAGTTTGGATACGGCAGATGTTTACAACCCAAAAGTTATCCAAGCAACAATGGGTTCTTTTACGAGAGTAAATGTGGTTTATACCGATTTGGTAGATTTCCTTTCCAAATCCGAAAACCAAAATATCGGTACAGATATGGAGGGCGAGAATTTGTATGAATTTAATTTCCCCAAGCGTATAAATTTAGTTTTAGGAAACGAAGGCAAAGGAATGCGGGCAGAAACCGAACAACAACTGAAACATCGAATTACCATCCCAAGATTTGGGGAACAAAAATCCACAGAAAGCCTGAATGTTTCCATGGCAGCTGGTATTATTTTAGGACAAATATTCTCCCGAAAAAGTTGATT
>JAUNTR010000426.1 GCA_030538575.1 Cruoricaptor ignavus
TCTTAAACTTTCTTCTTAAATTTAATAATATTAATTTGAAAAATTTAATAAAAAACCAAAAAATATGAGAATAATCCCAGCAATAGATTTAATAGATGGTAAATGCGTTCGCCTGTCCAAAGGCGATTACGATACCAAAAAAATATACAACGAAAATCCGTTGGAAGTCGCAAAAGAATTTGAAGATAATGGTATAAAATATCTGCATTTGGTGGATTTGGATGGAGCGAAATCTCAAAAAATCATCAACCATAAAGTCTTGGAAACTTTGGCGAAAGAAACCCAACTTTTTATAGATTTTGGTGGAGGAATAAAATCTCGGGAAGATGCCGATTTGGCTTTTAATTGTGGGGCGAAGCAGATTACGATTGGCAGTCTTGCGGTGAAAAATCCCGAACTTTGCTATGAATTATTGGAGTATTACGGCTCAGAAAAAATAATTTTGGGAGCCGATTGTTTGGATAGAAAAATAAAAACCGCAGGTTGGTTGCAAGACAGCGAAATCGAGGTTTTGGATTTTATAAAACTTTATCAAGAAAAAGGCATTCGCCACGTCATTTGCACCGATATTGCAAAGGACGGAATGTTGCAAGGACCTTCCACCAAACTTTATGAAGATATTTTGGAAAATACAGATATTCAGTTAGTTGCAAGTGGGGGGATTTCTGATATTGAGGATTTGCGAATAATGAAAAAAATAGGTTGTGCAGGAACTATTTTAGGAAAAGCCATCTACGAAAACAGAATTTCTTTGAACCAACTTCAAGAATTTTTGAATTAAAATTAAATAACATTATGTTGAAAAATAGAATTATTCCGTGTTTGGATATTAAAGACGGAACAACGGTAAAAGGTGTGAATTTTGTCGATTTGAAATCCGCCGGAGATCCGATAGAACTCGCCAAAAAATATGAAAATGATGGTGCAGATGAGTTGGTGTTTTTGGACATTACAGCAACGGTGGAAGAGCGTAAAACCTTTGCCCAATTGGTAGAACGCATTGCGAGGGAAATCAGCATTCCGTTTACAGTAGGTGGCGGAATTTCTTCGGTGGAAGACGTTCGGCGTTTGCTTTCGGCAGGTGCGGATAAAATCAGCATTAATTCCTCTGCGGTTAAAAATCCCAATTTAATTAAAGAACTTTCCGAAGAGTTTGGTAGCCAATGCATTGTGGTTGCGATAGATACCAGATTTGTGGATGGCGAAGATATTGTATTTGTAAAAGGCGGACGAGAAGCCACCGAAATAAAAACTTTGGATTGGGTGAAAACCGTAGAAAAATTAGGTGCAGGAGAGATTTTACTGACTTCTATGGATGGAGATGGAACAAAAAATGGTTTCGATATTCGGGTAACAAAATTGGTTTCGGATTTGGTAAATATTCCCGTTATTGCTTCGGGTGGAGCAGGGGCTGAGGAGCATTTTGTAGAGGTTTTTACGGAAACCAAAGTAACCGCAGCTTTGGCAGCAAGTATTTTCCATTTTGGGGAAACCCCAATTCCTCAACTTAAAAATTTCCTTAGAAATAAAAGTGTCGCAATAAGATAATAATGAAATAAGTTTTTTGATTTTAATTAAAAAAAATCAAGATTTCTTAAATTTTAATAAATAAAAAATATGAATATAGATTTTGAAAAAGTAGGCGGATTAGTTCCTGTAATTATCCAAGA
>JAUNTR010000427.1 GCA_030538575.1 Cruoricaptor ignavus
TTCAATAAAATTTTACCTATATTAATTCTCTTTTATCAATTATTGCTTATTTGGACACCTGCAATATTTGAAAAAATGAGTGAAGAGTAAGTGTTGTTTGATGAGCACAGCACGAGTATAACGATGCCGTATTTGTTTAATGGGAAAGAGTTGGACCAAGAAACAAACCTAACCTACTACGGTGCAAGATACTTGGATATGAAGACGAGCCTTTGGTTGAATGTAGACCCTCTTGTAGAGAGAACTTTACAATCTTATCAGTACGCTAATAATAACCCCGTGAGATATATTGATCCTACAGGAATGATGGGGGAAGATGCTATGGTTAAACCTCCTCACGAATATGAAGTTAATTTAAAAACAGGAGAAGTTAAGAAAGTGAGCGATTTGGGAGAAAATGAAATAGACTTTTATCATTATACTGGAGGAGGAGTACAATTTGATGGTAGAACGAGAATTGTAGACCGTGCGACAGGAGATGCCCAATGGATGAGTTCTTCAAAGAATATAAAAGGATATTCTCATAGGGACAATGATGTAAATTGGAAAACTTTATACAATGAATTTTTAGATGGAAATGGTCCTGAAAAAAGCCTATTGATTGGTAAGGATAGCAAGGCTGTTAGTCAAATGATGGATACAATGATTTATCAAGATGCAGTAGAGTATTTTATACGTACTTCTACAAATGAAAAAGTTTCCTATGCAGCTTCGTTTGGTGTTACAGGAGCCATTAGAGAAAATACTAACATGCAAGGACAATTTATGGGAAAAACTAATTTTAGTTTTTATCCTGTTGGAAATAATGTCGTTATTATGGGATTTGATTCTAAATCAGTTTCTTCACATTCATTAAATCCTTTTAATAAGGGAGAAGAAAGGAATATTTCTCGTGTTAATGGCATTGGAGGAAAACAAAGCACGACACACCAAACGTATATTTTATGGACTAAAAAAACAAATTTATTTAAATGAAAACAATAATATTTTTAATTGTATTGTTGAATATATTATCCTGCTCCATAGCAAAAAATAATATTATAGGAGAATATGGATATGAGGGAGAAAATACTATAGACTCAATAATAATAGAAAAAAATAATGTATATACTCACAAGATTTTTAATAAAGAAAAAAAAATAATGTATATAGGGAAATCGAAATGGAAATTAGAAAAAGGTAGAATAACATTGTTGGATTTTTACACAAATGAGGATTACAATTTAACAGAGTTTTTGACGGATGAACAAGCAAGTAAGTTTCTAATGACAGTATCTTATCCATTACATAAAAAGGGAAAACATTATGTCATAGAAGCTAATGCAGACGAAAGTATATATTATACGAAGAAATAAAAACTCCCTTTCTACGAAGTTCCCTAACTTCGTAGAAAGCAAATAATACAGTGCCCCCTGCTAGCGCGAGCGCGATGCTCGTGCAATAATATGCCAACTATACGGCAGAAAATGCAGGTAAGATGCAGATAAGATGCTCTATCTAAGCGTAGTAAAATTTTTATCTAGACATAGCAAAATTTCCGTCTAGACGGAGAGAAATTTTAATCAGGATATAATAAAATTTCCGTCTAAGGGGAAAAACATTGGAGACTTATGGAGAAAATATTGGAGGCTTCCGGAAAAATAATTGGAGTCTAACGTAGAAAAGATTA
>JAUNTR010000428.1 GCA_030538575.1 Cruoricaptor ignavus
TTATTTTGAAGATACCAAATTTAACTATTTTTTTTGAAACCGCATAAAAGGATGATGGATAATTAACAAGGAATAATGAAGAAGGAAGAATAAAGGCGGAATGTTTTTTGGTTGTTTGAAAATTATGTTGGCAAAAGTTATTTATTGTTAATCAATTAGTTCGAATGAGTCATAAATCATCTTTGCTATTGATTTGTCATTTTTTGTATAATTTTATTTCTTACTTTTTTTGAAATTCCAAAATCAAAATAACCACCGTTCAAATCAATTTGTTTAACATTAATGAAAATATTTTTATCAGTAAAGAAATAAACATTAAAAGGATTTCTTAATTTTCCAAAGTAATGGTAATGATAAAAATTATCTCTTGCCTCTATGAGTGTCATATTTAAATCTTTCGCTGTCTTTTTAATGAATTTTTGATTTTCAATTTCATTATTCGTACACTCAATTTTTGTAAACTTATATAAATTTGGTATTTTCCAAAAACCATAGATTCCAATCAATAAAAATATTAAAGAAATCAAATAAAGGATGCTTTTGGAAATGCTTTTTCCATTAAGCTTTTTAATTTCATACCATTCTGAGAATGTTAATTGATACAAAAAAAATGTACTTCCAATAATTGCTAAAGTCGCAATCATATAATTCCAAATCTTATCTTGTCTATTTTCTCTTTTAATTTTTAAGTCAAATTCTTGAAACGTCATTTTGTTGCATTGCATATAACACCCAAATATACACAAAAAATGCGAATTGATAATGATATTTCAATTCGCATTAGTTTTATATAAGATACAATTTTTAGGGATAAGGAAATTACCGTTTGGTGAAAAAGCTATCCACAAATTCCTCTCCGTTGAAGAGTTGTAAATCGGTCATTTTTTCGCCTACACCAATATACTTTACAGGAATTTGGAACTGGTCGGAAATCCCGATTACAACACCGCCTTTTGCTGTTCCGTCCAATTTGGTTACAGCAAGTGCATTCACTTCCGTTGCTGCGGTAAATTGTTTGGCTTGTTCAAAAGCATTTTGTCCCGTAGAACCATCCAATACCAAAAGAATTTCGTGCGGAGCATCGGGAATTACTTTTTGCATCACTCTTTTTATTTTGGAGAGTTCGTTCATCAGATTGATTTTGTTGTGCAATCTACCTGCGGTATCTATAATTACTACATCGGCATCTTGTGCTACGGCACTTTGCACGGTATCAAACGCTACGGAAGCTGGGTCGGAACCCATATTTTGTTTCACGATAGGCACGCCAACTCTTTCGCTCCAAATCACCAATTGGTCAACTGCCGCAGCACGAAAAGTATCCGCAGCTCCTAACACCACTTTTTTTCCTTCCGATTTGAATTGATGAGCCAGTTTCCCGATAGTGGTCGTTTTACCCACGCCATTTACACCAACAACCATAATCACATAAGGTTTTTTAGATGCATCAATATTGCCTGTCCCAGCGTGTGGATTTTCCAATAGCAAAGCATTGATTTCTTCTCGCAAGATTTTATCCAACTCTTCTGTCCCCACATATTTATCTCTGGCAACTCGGGTTTCTATACGATCGATAACTTTTATTGTGGTTGCTGCACCAACATCGGAGGCTATTAGGATTTCTTCCAAATTATCCAAAACCTCTTCATCTACTTTGCTTTTGCCGA
>JAUNTR010000429.1 GCA_030538575.1 Cruoricaptor ignavus
CCATTCCAAATGGTGCAAGATAAAAAACAAGAATCTACAATGATTATAGTAGATACAGATAAGCAATGTGATGATAGCCAATTTTTCTTATATGATGACAGAAGAGAAATAGCCCAGTTTCTCTTATTTGGAGATGATTGTGAGAATAAAAGTTTTATTGAAGAAACAAAACCTAATCCTGTTTGGGAAATTTTAGATAGAGATGTTGTGATAAATAATTATAATACTGTAAAGGCTAAAGCTTTTATTAATGACCGACTATGGACTATATATTATGATTCTAGAATGCCAGTGAAGGCAAATCCTTGGCGGTTTTTAGGTGTTAATGGGTTGATTATAAAAGCAGAAGATGAAAACAAAGAATATACTTTTGTTTTATCTAAATTTCCTAAGCACATATCAAAAAATAGTTTTAATAAAGAGTTGCCTTTCAAGAAAAGCAGTTTTTTGGATTACAAGAAAAATGCAATTGAAAGTTATAGAAAGGATATGATTAAGGAATTAAAGAAAATGACATCAAATACGGAGGAGGAAATTATTGAAATTTTACAACCATATGAAACGCTTGAATTTATTGAAAAAAAATAAAATTACACCATTACTCATTATTTTTTCCATTTTTATTTTTGGGCAAAGTAAAAGGTTTTATTATGAACTGGATTTTAAAAGAGATTCATTAGGCTTGACATCTTCAAAAGATATAATGGTATTAGAAATAAATAAGGATAGTAATATTTTTCTTAGTAATGAATATATTATTACCGATTCTATTAATAATCTAAATAAAGATAATCAGATTTTTGCATATCCCAAATTCACTCCAATAGTAGAATTTAGAAAAAATGATAATAAATTTTCGTTTATTCAAAATCTTTCTATGCATTATTACCAGTATGAAACAGAAAAAATAATTGAATGGACGATATTGAATGAATATAAGCAAATTGGAGCTTGGAAAGTAAGAAAAGCCATTGCAAATTATGGTGGAAGAAATTGGATTGCCTTTTTTACACAAGAGATTTCTATGCCTTACGGTCCTTATGTTTTTTATGGTTTGCCAGGGTTAATTCTTGAGATTTATGATGTTGATAATAATTATCATTTTAAAATGATTGAAAATAAAAACTATGATGTTGAATTAAATTCTAAAAATATTATAGAAAATTTATTTAATGATAGAAAAATTGATATTTTAGAAAAAAATTGGAAAAAAATTCAGATAAACTATTACAATAATCCTATACCAGAATACAAGGAGGGAAAGGCTGTTATGTTTACGAAAGATGGAAAAGAGTATAGCCATAATGATTATAAAAATTTAGAAAAAATTTTAAGAAATCAAATTAAAACTTTTAATAATCCTATTGAATTATCCGAGAAAATATATTACAAATAAAAAATAACTTTCAATTTTAGGCTAAATACACGAAAAATTTTGTTGATTCTTTAAACTTTTGTTTTTCAATATTTTAATTTTTTTTAAATGCTGTTTTCATAAAATACAATAAGTTTAAATATCTGAATAACAGAAATTTATGTTTTTCGTGCGTTAGGCTTATTTTAATTTAGAAAAGAAAAATATTTTTATATGCTCTTTCTAATAATAAGCCTATCGTCTATTACCACTTAGTTCTACTAAATCCATTGTGAGACCGAGCATATTCA
>JAUNTR010000041.1 GCA_030538575.1 Cruoricaptor ignavus
TATTCGCAATCTCTCTGCCTTCGCCTTTTTCCATATCAAATCGGGCATTGATGAAGTTGGTATTATAGTAAGATTTCACATTTTCTTTCGGGAAAATATTTTTCTCCATCATTTTACACGGTCCACACCAAGTTGCAAAAGCATCCATAAAAACCAATTTGTTTTCTTTTTTAGCTTTTGATAAAATTTCCTGAAAAGATGATTTATCCTCAAAAGAAATACTATTCTGAGAAAACACAAAAGTGGATAAAGTACAAAATATAATGAAAAATCCTTTTTTCATAGATTATAATTATGGTTAATTTATTTTTGCAAAGATAATTAAAAAAGATGTTACTCAGAATTTGAATTAATGATTATAATAATTCGTGTTTTTTCCTATTAAAAATTTAAAAATATTAATTTATTTTGCGTATTTTTACGGTAATTAATCTTAATCTATATTAATTATGAGAATTGCATTTATTCTTCTTTTGATGTACGCTTGCCAAACACAACCTATTAATCAATATCAAAAATCGGATACCAAATCCAAACTAAGACACGGAAAATGGATTGAAGATTATGATATTGAAGGCGGAAAATTAACAGCGAAAGGGAAATATGACAATGGCGAAAAAATAGGCGTTTGGAAAACTTATTTTGGAGAAAAATTGTACCAAAAGGAAAAAATAAAAAATGGCATCAGCCAAACAAAATTCTACTATCCAAACGGCAAAATAATGGAACGTGGACAAAGCAAAACCATCATTAGCGAGAACGGCAGAATTTGGCATTACTTCGGAGATTGGAAATATTATGACGCAAATGGAAAACTGAAATACATAAAAAAATATGCTGATGGGAATAAAGTGGACAGCATCAATATTTCTCAAAAAAGATAATCCTAAAAACATATAAAAGCCTGTAAACAAAACATTTACAGACTTCTATATTTCAGTTTGGAAGTAAATTCCAAAAAACTAACTCTTATTTATCAATCGAGCCTAAAACCTTTTGTGCAAAGGAGTTTAGGGCATCTTTTTCGCTCATTCCGTTAGCAACATTATTATGAACTTCCAAAGCCCCGCAAATATTGGTAATGAGTTCTCCTGCAACGTTCAAATCTTCTTCCGATGCTCCTCGAAATTCGCAGAAACTTTCTAAAACTTCCAAAGTTTTTTCCAAATTTTCAGGCGATTGGTTCTGATAAAATTGTCTTATGATAGGTAATTTCATTTTTTTAAAATTAAGAAATTAAGGCGTTAAAAGATTGGGAAATCAGCCATTTTCATCTAATTTCCCATCTTCTATTTTGCTTTAAAAATTAGTTCAATTCTTGGAAAAGATTGTTCAAACTTTCTGCTTGGTTGGTTTGCACTTGGTTTACCAATTCTCCGTTTTTGAAGATGGCAAAAGTTGGCAAATTATCTACTTTTGCTAATTTTCTGCTTTCTGGCAATTTTTCTGCATCTACATAATAGAATGGAATTGCCTCGTTTTCAGATGCCAATTTTTTGAATTTCGGCTTCATAATTCTGCAATTTCCACACCACGAAGCACCGTATTGTACCACTACTTTTTCGTTTTGTGCAACCAATTCTTGCAATGTATCTTCTGTTAATTCTGCAAACATAATTTTTATTTTAATTAATGATTAGCAAGATATTCTGCTGTGGATTTTCTATCAGCACTCATTGCATCTTTGCCTTCTTCCCAGTTTGCAGGGCAAACTTCGCCGTGTTTTTGTACGTGAGAATAAGCATCTATCAGTCTTAAAAATTCTTTTACATTTCTACCAAGAGGCATATCGTTTACCGCTTCGTGGAAAATTTTTCCTGTTTCATCGATAAGATAAGTCGCTCTGTAAGTTACATTGGAACCAGTGAAAGTTTCGTTTCCTTCCTCATCGTAATCGTAATCTTGATCCACAATTCCCAAAGTATTTGCCAATTGTCTGTGTGTATCTGCAAGAATTGGGTAAGTTACACCTTCTATCCCACCGTTATCTTTCGGCGTGTTCAACCAAGCGAAATGCACCTCATTGGTATCGCAAGATGCACCGATAACTTTGGTATTTCTTTTTTCAAATTCTCCCAAAGCCTCTTGGAAAGCGTGCAATTCCGTAGGGCAAACGAAAGTAAAATCTTTTGGATACCAGAACAAAAGAACTTTTTGTTGGTTTTCTATTGCTTCATCTAAAACGTTGATTTTCAAGTTATCTCCCATTTCAGACATAGCATCTACAGTAATGTTTGGGAACTGTCTTCCTACTAATGACATAATATTTATTTTTAAAAGTTATATTTTCTTCTGCAAATTTAGTCAAGAAAAATCTATTTAAAAATCTTTTTCAATAAATAAAATCTATCAAAATGATTTCTTTGGTCTTAGCTTATAAATAAGAATACATTTTACAAACAATCCAACAGTTTTTCCAAAGCCATTCCACGAGAACCTTTCAGCAAAATATTTTGTTCGAGAATTTTATTCGTTGCTAAATAATCCATTAATTCCATAGTATTTGGGAAAGCATTTTCTTTATTTACAATTCCAAATTCCTTGCCCACAGTAAAAATCTGATTGAAATCTAAGCTTTTAGCGAGATTAAAAATAGCCTCGTGTTCCGTATGGCTTTCTTCCCCAAGTTCTAACATATCACCTAAAATCACGGTTTTACTTCCTTTAAATTGATTGAAGTTCTGCAAAGAAACCGCCATACTGCTTGGGTTAGCATTGTAAGTATCCAAAACCAAAGTCTTACCATTTTTCTCTAAAATTTGGGAACGCATATTGGTTGGCGTGTAGTTTTCAATCGCTTTTTTGATGGCTTTAAAATCTAACCCAAAATGCAACCCAAAACTCGCAGCAGCACACAAATTGGTAAAATTATATGCTCCCGTAAGGCGAGAATGTGCGACCTCATCTTGGTAAGATATTCCGATAAAATTATCCTGTACAGATTGCTGAAAATCATAATCCGAATGGTTTTCACCAAAGGAAATGCTTGGTCGGTAATTTGCTATTTTTTCAGTTTGTAAATTATCTTTGGCATTGTACAAAATAGTTTTGTTGTGATTTTTAAGATAATCATACAACTCGGATTTGCCTTTTACTACGCCATCAAAACCGCCAAAACCTTCCAAATGGGCTTTACCAAAATTGGTAATATACCCAAAATCTGGTTGAGCAATATCACATAAAAACTCTATTTCTTTTTGATGATTTGCTCCCATTTCTACAACAGCAATATCGTGTTCCGGCTTTATAGAAAGCAAAGTGAGTGGCACACCAATATGATTATTAAGATTGCCAAAAGTATATTGCACCGAATATTTTTGTGCTAAAACAGCACTTATCAATTCCTTTGTTGTGGTTTTGCCGTTGCTCCCCGTAAGTCCAATAATCGGAATATCTAACTGATGACGATGGTATCTTGCTAAATCTTGCAAAAACGTAAGCGTAGATGGTGTATAGAAAATATTTTTATCGGTATTCTCGTATTCTTTTTGTTCTACGATTACGGCAATTGCACCTTGTTCTATGGCTTTTTTTGCCAGAGTTGCCGCATTGAAATTCTCGCCTGAAAATGCAAAAAACAAATCTCCTTTTTTTATAGTACGGTTGTCTATGGTAACATTTTTGGCTTGCAGATAAATCTGATAAAATTCGGTAATATTCATAGTTCAAAAATAAAAATCCTTCCCATAATAAGGAAGGATTTTTGTAATTATTTTTAAGAAATTATCTTTTCGATCTTTTTTTGTTGGCAGATTTGGCATCTTGTGCCACACGGAAACCTACCCAACCATAGGCTTTGGATTGGTCTCTGTATCGTCTTTGTCCTGGATCTAACCAATAAGCGGTATCTAACCAAGAGCCTCCTTTTATCACACGAACGTCATTAGAAACCTCGGAAGTTCTTTGCTTGTCATCTTTTTCCAAGATTACTCTACCTCTCTCATCTACGACAAATCTCTTCACAGGAGAATTGTACATTCCTGTATTAGCATTAGAACTATCGGCTTCTCTGCCATATCCTGCATTGAGGGAAGACATAAAATCGCCATCTCTGAAGTTTCTGTAATCACCAACCACTTCTCTCTCATATTGTCCAGGTAAACCTCTGTACACCAATCTACCGTCTGCCAATGTATCGTATTTTACATTTCCTGCTTCTACCATTTGGTAAGTTCCATCGGCATTTCTTACGGTTTGTTTATTTACATTTCCTCTATAATAATTGAAGTCGTTACCTTCTTGATCTATAATTGGTCTATATACATCTGCAACCCATTCTGCAACGTTGCCAAACATACCATAAATTCCCAAATCGTTGGACGGATATTGTCTAACATCAGAGCTTATTGCAGAGCCATCATTATTCCAACCTGCAGTACCCGAGTAGTCTCCACGACCGTATTTGAAGTTTTCTAAGAACATACCTCTGTTTCTACCTTTTCTACCTCTCAGGTCTTCTACTTTTGGTTTTTTCTCCAAATAATTATTGTACTCTCTATTTTTCTGTAATCCAAGTGCTGCGAACTCCCACTCTACCTCAGTCGGCAAACGGAATTTTTCTACCACGCCTGATGTAGCATTTCTATTAGCTGCTAAAATTCTTTGGTTAGTGGTTTTTATTCCTGTTGCTTTTTGGGCTCTTTGCTCGTTGATGTATTCTTGCATTGCAGGGTCGTTTGCTTTATACTTATCTAAAGTAAAAGAACTCTGCCCTTGGTTATTAGAATCATTGGTATATAAATCCTTGGAAATCACACCTTTGTCCATCAATGCTTTTTCATTAGCTCTATCGGTTAGCCATTCGCAATATCTGGATGCTTGTAACCAAGATACGCCAACCACAGGATAATAATCGTACTCTGGAGAGCGGAAGTAGGTTTCGGAAAAATCGTTTCTGGAGAGCTGATTATTCCACACCAAAGTATCGGGCAAAGCACCGTTGTATATTTCTCTAAAATTAGGGTCAGATGGTGGGAAAACATACTTTAACCAAGTTACATAACTGCGGTAGTCGTAGTTTGTAGTTTCGGTTTCTCCGATGAAGAAAGAGCTTACCTGCATTCTTCTCGGCGTATTGTTCCAGTCGTGCATTACGTCGTCTTTTACCAATCCCATCGTAAATGTACCACCTTCTACATAGACCATTCCTGGCCAACCTTTTACTTTTTCTTGCTTTCCGGAAAAAAACCATCCTTTTTGGTCATTGGGCTTCCAACCAGTTTGGCTCGTAAAACGTTTGGTTCCTCCACCGTTTTTGGTATTACCGCCTCCACCACAACTTATAAGTAATAATGTGGAGCTAAATGCCAACGCAGAAAACAGTTTCAATTTTCTCATAATCGATATAAAAATTTCAAAGTACAAAGAAAAACTAAAATTTTAAATAAAAAAAATCTTCGCTCACTTTTTTAGCAAACGTTAATAAATATTTTTTATTTTGTTTTATATTAAAGTTTTGTAAAAATTCGTTTAATTTGTACCTGAAAATAATTTAATGAAAAATATTGTACTTCTTTCGGCTTTTGTATTGGCAACTCCTTTTTGTTATTCGCAGAAGGTTTCTATTGTTTGGGAAGGCTCTCAAACAGTGGATTACGGGATAGAGAAAAGGGCTTATCCTAAGTTTAGTCATCCTGGTTATACGGCAGATGGCAACTCGGTTTACATCAACCAAAATGTAAAATCCGATGGCAAAAAAGTAAAAATAGAAAATATGGTTTGGCAAAAAACAACGGAAAAAGATTTGTATGGTCTTACTCCGGAACTTTTACCGAATTATGATAATACTTCTGTCGGATATTTTTACAATTCTACGGAAAATGCGGAATATTATAACATCAATATCTCTGCATTGAAGTATGATAAAGGACAAATATACAAATTGGTTTCTTTTGATATTGTTCCTGATAACGCTTCTGTTTCTGCAAAAACAGGACGCTTTACTTCCAAACTTGGGAATACTGAAAATCCTTTGAAATCGGGAACTTTCTATAAAATAAAAGTAGATAAAAGCGGAGTTTATAAAATCACGAAAAAATTCTTGACCGATAATGGCATTAATGTAAATAATATAAATCCGAAAAATTTCCGAATCTATGGAAATGGCGGTTTGGCTTTGTCGGAATATAACCAAGATGAAAAATATGCCGCCCTGCAAGAAAATGCGATACAAGTGGTAGGTGAAGAAGATGGCGTTTGGAATGATGAGGATTATGTACTTTTCTATGCACAAGGACCAAATGGTTTCAACCTTTACAATAGCGGTTACAATGCACCTTCCCGAAATACCAGAACCGATACCAGAAATGACCGAAGTTTGCATTTTACGAATATTTATGAGGACAATTCTTATTACTTCATCAATTTCGATTTGGGAGAAGGCAAACGTGTGGAAAATGAGGACACCAATCTTCCATCTGAATTAATAACGAGATACGACGATTATCAATTCATTAATGAAGATAAAACTAATTTGCTAAAACTGGGAAGAATTTGGGTAAGCGACCCAATTACCCGAGATATAAACATAACGCTAAACACCCGCTCGCCAATAAGGCAGGACGATGTAGTGCGATACAGAACATCTGTTGTAGGTTATAAATCCCAAAATAATTCTATAAAACAAAGCATCAACGGGCAAAATGAATATACACAAACGATAACCAGTTCTAATGATTTTATAAAAACCACGAACTTTAATGGTACAATAAGCAACCTTTCGGGGAACCAAATTACCTTTAATATTTCTCCTAATTTTTCAGGAAATCCCAATGGCAGTTTCTTTTTCGATTATGTAGAGGTTTTATATAAAGAGGATTTGGCGTACAACGATGCTCAGATGAATTTCCGTTCCTACGATATCTATGAAGGAAGAAATGAAACCTACGGATTTTCCGTTTCCAATGCTGGCACAGCAGAACAAGTTTGGGATGTTTCGGATATTACGAATGCTAAAAGGAAAGTAAACAAATCGGGAAATAATAGTACGTTCAACTTTGGTTACACGGCAAGTTCCGAAGATTTTAATAATGAATTTGTTGCTTTTAAAAATACATCTGCTTACACACCATCTTTCGTCGGAAGAATAGAAAACCAAGATTTATCTTCTCTACAAAATATAGATTATCTGGCGATTACCAGAAAAGATATGTTGGGCGAAGCACAAAGATTAGCCAACTATCACGAAAGTGTGAGTGGTTTCCGTACAGCAGTAGTAGATGTGGAAAAAATCTATAACGAGTTTAGCAGCGGTGGAAAAGATATTACAGCAATTCGGGATTTTATAACTAAATTAAAAAACGAAAATGGCGGACTGAAATACGTTTTCATTCTTGGGGATACAAGTTACGATTACAAAGATAAAACGATAAGCAACGACAATGTAATGCCAAGCTACCAAAGTGAAGACAGTAGCAACTACATCAGTACATTTGTTACCGATGATTATTTCGTAATGACGGCTCCCCAAACCGTTACAACCCTTTCTGGACAAATGCCTACAACACCTATCGGGCGATTGCCAGCATCTAACACCACAGAAGCTAAATTACTAATAGACAAAACCTTAGCTTATTACAATGCTTTACCAGGACAATCCTCCCCTTTCGGAGAATGGAGAATGAAACTCAATTTTGTGGTAGATGATGATATGGAAGGAGGCGGTCCGTTTCACAATGTAATGAACGATGCGATTGTCCATAACTTTGAAAGTGGAACAGAAAGAAAGGAATACAACATTCGCAAACTTTATTTAGATGCCTTCAAAGCTGAGGCTTCTGCGGGCGGACAAAGGTTTCCGCAAATCAACCAAGCGATTTCCAACGATATGGGCAACAGCCTTTATATGTTCTATTTCGGGCACGGCGGAATCCACGGTTGGGCACAGGAAAGGGTTTTAACCTTTGATGAAATTCAGAACTTTAATAATTATACGGCGGTTTACAGCAGGTTTCCTTTGGTTTCCACGATTACTTGCGAATTTACACTTTGGGATGAGCCCGAAGTTTCCTCCACAGGAGAGCAAGTTATAAAACACAAAACAGGAGGAGCCGCTACGATGATTACATCCAGCCGAGCAATTGGAGTTCCGTACGGAAGACAGTTTACAGATATTCTTACCAAACACCTTTTCGCTCTTCAAAATAATGATTTTAAGAGATTGGGAGATGCACATCTTTCCGCAAAAATAGAAAAAGGAAGAGATAGCAATCACCTGAAAGTAAACTTTTTAGGCGACCCAGCAATGAAGATGAGCCGACCAAAACCATTGCTTACCATAGAAAATATAGAAACTCCTGTTGCTGGTAAAATACAGGCTTTGGATTTCGTGAAAATCACAGGTAAAGTAACAAAAGAAGATGGCACGGTAGATACGAACTTCAACGGGCGTGTTGCGGTAAATATCTTTGATAAAAGATTGAATAAAACCACACTGAATAACGACAATTCCTCTGGAATGTTGCCACTCCTTAATTTCACCGAAGAAGGAAGTGCGATTGTAAAATCATCTGGAAAAGCGGTAAATGGCGAATATGTGGTAGAATTTTACGTTCCGAAAGACATTAATTACGAAAACGGCGAAGGCAGAATCCTAATGTACGCCGATAACTACGAAACCGCAAAAGCCAATGCTTACGATGTTTTTGCCAACCAACCTTACACCATCGGGAGCATTAATGAAAATGGAATAAACGATAACGAAGCTCCAAAAGTGAATTTGTATATGAATAATACCAACTTTGCCGATGGCGGAATTACCGACCAAAATCCTACATTCTTGGCTTGTATTACCGACAACACAGGAATTAATTCCACAGGTTCTGGTGTAGGACACGACATTACGGTTATTTTGGATGGGCAAGTTATCAATACCATTGTTCTGAACGATTTCTATTCCTCGGGCGAAAGCAATGGTTGTATTAACAGCAATTTAGCAGAATATCAAAAAGGTTCTGTAACCTATCCTTTCCGAAACTTAACTCCGGGAACTCATCAATTAACATTTAAAGTTTGGGATATAAACAATAATTCCACCACCAGCACGTTAAATTTTGTAGTAAAAGATGAAAGCGAGGAAAAATTAGTTTTAAATAAATTACTCAACTGGCCCAACCCTTTTACCAACAAAACCTACATACAATTTGAGCATAATTGTGATGATATTTTGGATGTAAATGTGCAGATATATACCATTACAGGAAAATTGGTAAAAACCATATCTGTTCCCGTAAGTTCCGAGCCTTTTATGCAAGGCTACAGAACACCAAGACAAACCATAGAATGGGATGGTACAGATGATTACGGAGATACGGTAGGAAAAGGAACATACATCTACAAAGTTTTTGCAAAAAGCCAAAACCAAGATAAATGCAAAGGCGGTGCAACAGCAGTAGAAAAAATGGTAATTTTGAAATAAAAATATAATTAAATATATAATATTCGTAATATGAACTTGAAGACAAAACTTTTTTTAGGGCTTGGATTGGGAATTGCAGTTTCCGTACAGGCACAAGAAAGAATTCGCCCAGTGCTTACTGGTGCACCGTTCCTTAGAATTTCTCCCGATGCAAGAGCAGGAGGTATGGGAGACCAAGGGGTTGCAACCTCTACCGATGCTTTTTCGCAATATTGGAACGCTGCTAAATATCCTTTCAGCAAGACAACATCTGCCGTAGGTATCAACTATACACCTTATATGAGTAAATTGACTAATGATGTGTTTCTTCTATACGCCTCTTACAGTCAGTTTTTAGGACAAGATGAGCGTTCTACATTATCGGCAAGTATCTATTATTTCAATATGGGAGAAGTAGATTTGTCTAGAATTGTAGGAACAGAAGTTATTAGCGATGGTATTGCTAAACCAAACGAATTTTCCATAGATGTAGCGTATGGTCTAAAACTATCCGATTATTACTCTATGGCAGTTACGGGTCGTTTCATCCGTTCAGATTTAGCCGGAGGCTTCAATTCGGATAACACGCTGAAAGCCGCCAATACTTTTGCCGTAGATGTTGCGGGTTATTTTCAATCCGACAAACATTCCTCTTTCGGAGATTACGAAGGGCAAGCAAGAGCAGGTTGGGCAATACAAAATCTTGGTCCGAGATTGGATTATACAGGTGATGAAGCCTCTCGTTCCTATCTTCCTACAATGGCGAGATTAGGTGCAGGATATGATTTGTATTTGGATGACCTTAATAAAATTGGAATTTCCGCAGAAGCCTCTAAAATATTAGCTCCAGGTTCTGAGGTTGTTGGTACTGATACCAATGGAAACCCAATTTACGAAGTTCCGAATGTTGGCGTAATGTCGGGTATCGGGAAATCCTTCAACAACCCGAAAAGCGTAATGCTAAGCGGTGCGTTGGAATATTCCTACGATGATGCTTTTGCTGTAAGAACAGGATATTTCCACGAAAGCAATGAGCAAGGTGGCAGAAGATACGCTACCGTAGGTGTAGGACTAAAATACCAATCTTTTGGTTTAGATTTATCTTATCTTATCAACACTTCCAAAATCAATACAGCATTGGATAACACGTTGCGTTTTGGTCTTACTTGGAACATCGGACAAGAAAGTTCTAACGCTTACTAAATCTAAATTAATAGAGAAGAATTAATAATTAAATTTATCTATTTCATCATAAAAACTTTGTCGCTTGGCAAAGTTTTTTTTGGTTAAAAATTAATCGTAAATGAACTTTTAAAGTGATTAAGAAATAGGCAGTAAGCAATTGTTCCTAGCAAACCTTCAAGGTTTTAAAAACCTTGAAGGTTTAAAATAAGTGATGAGCCAAGAACATTATAAAAATCACTGAGGTTTTGAATTATTGATTATTAATTATTCGTTATTCCTTTAATATTAAACCTTGAAGGCTTCTTTAATCGTACTAAAAAAGAATCCTTACATTCAATATCGGGAAAATTAATACTAAATGAGAAGAATTTAGTTCATTTTTTTGACTAATAACAACGCTTTTTCATACTTTTTCTCTTTCAAACCCCAAGTTTTCACATTCTGATTAGCAGATACTATTTTACTTAACTATCTGTAAATCATATACGCTTATTTGTAAAATAATTTGTCCCCCCATTTGTCCACCCCTTTTTTTTGTTAATTTTTCGTTGTTTGGATATTTTTGTTTGCAAAGGAAAGTAAAACTAAACCTTCAAGGTTTAGAGAGAATGTTTTTTTCTTGATGAGCGTTAGCGACTTTGTTTAACCTATCAGGTTTAATGACAGTAAAAAATCTTTGTTTCCCTTTGCGATGAAATTACCGCAAAGAATTTATAAAAGATAACTTTTAAAAAATAAACTAAGAACAGTAACCAATAATGAAGTCCATAGGAGCGACCTGTTAATAGCCAAAAACAATAAGCAATGAGCCAAAAGCAATAGGCTCCATAGGAGCAACCTGTTAATAGCCAAAAACAATAAGCGATAAGCAATGAGCCAAAAGCAAGAAGCCCTGTAGGAGAGACCTGTTAATAGTCAAAACAATAAGCAATGAGCCAAAAGCAAGAAGCTCCGTAGGAGCGACCTGTTAATAGCCAAAAGCTCTATAGGAGCGACCTATTTTATAAGCCAACATTTTAATGTTGGGTAATTAGCAATAACAAAAAATGTTTAATATTATGATAACAAAGTACAATCGATTAATGTTTTTACTGCTATTGTTAGCAAGTAGTATCATCATTAATTCCCAAACCATCCTTTACGTAAAAAAAGGAAGCACAGGCAATGGCTCATCATGGAACAACGCCTATGGCGAAGTTGCCGATGCCTTAAAATTCGCGAAGCAAAACGAAACCCAATGGACAGCCACCAACACCCTACAAATTTGGGTAGCCAAAGGTACATACAAACCAAAATACAGCCCAAATACTGGCGACAATTTAAAAGAAAACCCAACCGACCCAAGAGATGTGTCCTTCCTTTTGGTAAACAATGTACAACTTTACGGCGGTTTTGCAGGGAATGAAACCGACCGAAACGCAAGAGATTCGGAAACTAATAAAACCACACTTAGCGGAGATATTGGTATAGAAAACGACATTACCGATAATGCGTACAGTGTAGTCATTTCCTTTGGAAAATATGCACAAGAACCGATAACTGCCAATACGGTTTTGGATGGTTTTACCATTAGCGGAGGAAATGCAAATAAGTACGGAGATCGAACTATCAACGGAATATCTTCTTACAGAAATTATGGTGGCGGAATGTACAACGTTTCTTCCTCTCCAACGCTGACCAATGTAACCCTTTCAGGGAATGTGGCACTGTTTGGTGGCGGAATGTACAACAGCAATTCTTCCTCACCAATACTTACCAACGTAACTATTTCGGAGAATACGGCAACTGCTAACGGTGGAGGAATGTACAACTTGAGTTCTTCCTCTCCCACGCTTACCAACGCAACTATTTCTGGGAATAAGGCGGCTAATGGTGGTGGAATATTCAACTTGAGTTCTTCCTCTCCCACGCTGACCAACATAACTATTTCTGGAAATAAGGCAACGAATGGTGGTGGAATGTACAACTATGAATCCTCACCAATACTTACCAACGTAACCATTTCGGGGAATACAACAATTTATCAAGGTGATGGAATGTACAACAATGGATCCTCACCAATGCTGACCAACGTAACCATTTCGGGGAATAAATCAGGTAACTACTCTAATAATGGAGTAATATACAACAGTGGTTCTTCCAAACCAAAAATCTACAACAGTATCATCTTAGGAAACAATAACAGTACCATCTTAGGAAACCATAAAGGAATTTACAATGCGAATACAACCGAAGATGTTCCCGAAATTAAAAACAGTTTAGTGCAAGGTTTAGAAAACACGGATAATGGAAACATCAGTGCGAAAGATGTAAATGCTACGGATATTTTTGTAAACCCTGTTTTAGCAACCACAGACAACCCAACCACCGATGGAGATTTTAGCTTGAAGGATGGAGCAGTAGTCATCAATAAAGGGAATAATGCACTCTATGATGTGGCAACATTTGGCGACAAAG
>JAUNTR010000430.1 GCA_030538575.1 Cruoricaptor ignavus
TTAAAATAAAATCCGTATTTTTGTAAACTATGATACAACAATGGATTTACAAACCTGAACCGGATGAGGAAGTGGTGGACGGACTGAGTACATCGCTTGGTTTTGGAACTCTGGAATCCAAAATACTGGTACTTAGGGAAATAGATAATTATCAAAAAGCAAGAGAATTCTTCAAACCAAAAATTGAAGATATACACAACCCTTTCCTAATGGCAGATATGCAAAAAGCCGTAGAACGCATTGCAACTGCCATAGAAAATGGCGAAAAAATAATGGTGTACGGCGATTACGATGTAGATGGTACCACAGCTGTATCGCTTATGTATCTTTACCTCTCCAAAATTGTGGAAAAAAAATATCTGGATTTCTACATTCCCGATAGGAATAGCGAAGGCTACGGAATTTCTACCGAAGGAATAGATTTTGCGAAAGAAAATAATTTCAGCCTCATCATCGCTTTGGATTGCGGGATAAAGGCTTTGGATAAAATAGAATACGCCAAAACGTTGGGTATAGATTTCATTATTTGCGACCACCATTTACCAGGCGATGAAATCCCAAAAGCCGTTGCGGTACTCGACCCAAAAAGGAAAGATTGCCGTTATCCCTTCAAGGAACTTTCAGGTTGTGGTGTTGGTTTCAAACTTTGCCAAGGCCTTAATACCATCTACAAAATCCCTGATGCGGAATTGTATGAATTAACGGATTTGCTGGCGATTTCTATCGCTGCAGATATTGTTTCTATGACCGGCGAAAATCGGGTTCTTGCAAAAATGGGTTTGAAAACGCTGAGGAAAACCAGAAACTTGGGATTGAGAATGCTGATTCCCGAAGATAAATTAGCGACTTACGAAATCTCGAATATCGTTTTTGAAATCGCTCCGAAAATAAATGCCGCAGGGCGTATTTCTCACGGAAAAGCCGCTGTGGAACTGATGGTTTCGGACAACCTAAAACACGCTCACCAAATCGTAAACGAAATTGTGGATTTGAATGATTCTCGTCGAGAATTAGACACCACAAGCACCAGCGAGGCATTGGAGCAAGTGATTACCACAAACCAAATTGATAATGCGACAACGGTGGTTTACGGTCCAGATTGGAACAAAGGCGTTATCGGTATCGTTGCGTCTCGCCTTACGGAAACCTACTACAAACCGACTTTGGTTTTTACCAACGGAAATAATGATGAGTTGGTCGCTTCGGCACGTTCCGTTTCGGATTTTGATGTGCATGAAGCCTTAGAACTTTGCTCGGAATTTTTTACCAAATTTGGCGGACATCCCGCTGCTGCTGGACTTTCCATGGAGAAAGAAAAGTTTGAGGATTTTAAATTAAAATTCGAGAAAGTAGTTGCTTCCAAAATACAAGAACATCAAAAAGTGCCATCTGTAACCATAGATTGCGAAGTGGAAATAGGTTATCTGAATAAAGATTTTTTCAACTTTCACAGGAAATTAGCCCCGTTTGGACCGCATAATATGAAACCTGTTTTGGTACTGAAAAACCAAAATGTTTCGGGATATGTGAAGCAAATGGGAAAAGATGGCAATCATATAAAATTCTATCTGCACAATCCCGATACAGGACGAAATATAGAATGTGTGGGTTTCAAACTCGGGAAATATCTTAATGATTTTAAAACCAAAACATTCGA
>JAUNTR010000431.1 GCA_030538575.1 Cruoricaptor ignavus
CATCTTTTTTCTCGAAAATAAACACTAAATTTGTGGAAACAAAAATCAAACAAAGTTAAGTTATGAAAACCATTAAAGATTTCGATTTCAAGGATAAAAAAGCTCTGGTAAGGGTAGATTTCAATGTACCGCAAGATGCAGACCTAAATGTAACGGATAATACCCGTATTGTGGCTGCAAAACCTACGATTGATAAAATTATCGCAGATGGTGGTTCGGTGATTATTATGACACACCTTGGGCGACCAAAAGGGCAGGTGAGCGAGCAATTTTCTTTGAAGAATATCGTTTCCGAAATAGAAAAAGTTTTGGGCAAAGAAGTACAATTTGCCAATGATTGTATAGGAAATGAAGCTGTGGAAAAAGCACAAAACCTAAAACCTGGAGAAATCTTGTTATTAGAAAATCTTAGATTTTATAATGAAGAGGAAAAAGGAGATAAGGATTTTGCCGAAAAACTATCCAAATTAGGTGATGCTTATGTAAATGATGCCTTTGGTACAGCACACAGAAAACACGCTTCTACGGCAGTAATTGCAGAGTTTTTCCCTTCAACTAAATTTTTCGGTTTACTGATGGCTAAGGAATTAGAAGCGATAGATAAAGTACTTGGCAACGGAGAAAAACCTGTTTTGGCTATTCTTGGCGGTTCTAAAGTTTCTACAAAAATCACGATTATAGAGAATATTTTGCCTGCGGTAGATAACTTAATTATCGGTGGAGGAATGTCTTTCACATTTGTAAAAGCATTGGGTGGAAATATCGGAACATCCATTGTAGAGGAGGATAAGATGGATTTGGCTCTTTCTATTTTAGAAAAAGCAAAAGCACAGAATGTGAATGTTTATCTTCCTGTGGATGTACTTGCAGCGAATGAATTTAGCAACGATGCTGAAACTCAAGTTGTGGATATTAATGATATTCCTGAAGGTTGGATGGGCTTGGATGCTGGACCAAAATCGCAAGATATTTTCAATGATGTGATTCTAAATTCCAGAACGATTCTTTGGAATGGTCCTATTGGTGTTTTTGAATTGCCAACATTTTCTATCGGAACTAAATCTTTAGGTGACAGCATTGGTGAGGCGACCAAATTGGGAGCATTCTCTCTTGTTGGTGGTGGAGATTCTGTAGCCTTTGTAAAACAAAATAATTATACCGATAAAGTTTCTTATGTTTCCACAGGTGGTGGAGCGATGTTGGAAAGCTTGGAAGGTTTGGAACTTCCTGGTGTTGCAGCGATTAATCAGTAGAAAAATTTTTATAAAACAAGAAATCAGGACACTCAAAATATGGGTGTCCTGTTTTTTTAGCAAATCTTCCATTTGCAGAAAAGCAAAATATTTTTTTTCCATAGCCGAAAAAATAAATTATGACTAAAACGAAGTTAAAGAAAAATCTTTTAAGTTTCTTTGTATCCTAAAAATTTCTATTATTTATATTTTTTCCAAAAAACCATCAAAAATCTGCCTTCATAAACCTGTCAAAAATCCATTTTCTATATTTTTTCGACTACGTATATCAAACTCGAAAATTCGCCCGTTTTTGATGCTTTAAAATTAGAAATCGCTCCTACGATGCTGCCTTTTAGCCAAAAAAATGGATTTTTCTTATACTTTTCACTCAATATCGAAATATAAAACGAATCGAGTAGGA
>JAUNTR010000432.1 GCA_030538575.1 Cruoricaptor ignavus
AATTAGATGAATTGGTAGCGAAAACTTTGGAAACCTTCGATGTTCCTGGGATTTCTGTGGGAATTATAAAAGACGGAAAAGTGCAGTATGCCAAAGGACACGGTGTAGCATCGCTCAACCATCAAAAACCGATGGACGAAAATACATTGGTCGGTATAGCTTCTAATTCCAAAGGGTTTACCGCAACAGCTTTGGCAATTTTGGTAGACGAGGGAAAACTAAATTGGGACGATAAAGTTACCAAATTTATTCCTGAATTTAGAATGTACGACCCTTACGTTTCGCAGGAAATTACTATAAAAGATTTAATTGTTCACCGTTCAGGTTTAGGGCTTGGTCAGGGCGATTTAATGTTTTTCCCCGAAGGCGGAACTCAAACGATACAAGATATTATACATAATGTTCGGTATTTAGAACCCAAAAGTTCTTTTCGTAATAAATTGAATTACAATAATATAATGTTTATTGTTGCAGGCGAAGTAATTACCAGAATTTCAGGATTGTCTTGGGCGGAATTTGTAGAACAAAAAATAATGAAACCTGTGGGAATGAACCATAGTTTCGGCAGTTACAACAGAGCAAAACACGTTGCTAATAAAATAGAAGCCCACGCTCCTGTAAATGGCAAAGCCGTGCAGGTTCCACACGATTGGAACGAAACTGCCAACGCTGCGGGAGGAATTATGAGCAACATTCCCGATATGCTAATTTGGGCAGAATTTCTAATGAATGGTTTTACGACCAAAGATGGCAAAAAATTGGTTTCGGATAAGCAAATTCAACAACTTTGGCAAATTCAACAACCTGCAAATGTGGCTCTTAAAACCCCTTACGATACCACAATGTACGGTTACGGATTGGGTTGGTTCATCAGCGATGTTAAGGGACGCAAGCAAGTGCAGCACAGTGGTGGATTAATCGGAACGGTTACTTTATTTACATTAATTCCCGATATGAAACTTGGGATTGTCGTACTTACCAATCAGCAGAGTGGGGCAGCATTCAACACGATTACCAATACGATAAAAGACTCTTATCTGAACATTGAAGACAGAAATTGGCTGAAAACCTACGATGATAGAATGACCAAATATTTCGCAGAAAAAGATAAAGAAAAGAAAGCGGTTTTCGATAAAGTAGCATTATTCACAAAAAATAAAAACCAACAACTGCAACCCGAACAATTCATAGGAACTTACAGAGATAATTGGTTTGGCGATGTAGAGGTAACTCAGCAAGGGAAAACGTACAGAATTTTATGTAAAACTTCCCCAAGATTAAAGGGCGAATTGTTACCCTATTCCCCAAATACATTCGTGATAAAATGGGATGATAGAAGCTACGATGCCGATGCGTTTTTCATTATTTCATTTGATGAAAATGGAAAAGCACAAACTGCAAAACTAAAACCAATTTCCGATATTACCGATTTTAGTTTCGATTTCGAGGATTTGGATTTAAAGCGAGTGGATTAGGTTTTCAGTCAAAATATAAAAGAAAGAGTTTTGTGCTCTTTCTTTTTTTTATTCTAATTAAAAATTAGTTTCGTTTATTATTTATTTAATAATAAAATCGTTTTTGTTTTATCAAAATACTTTACCTTTGTCGAATCATAAAAACATTAATTATGGAAGACGCACTACTATATCATCGGCT
>JAUNTR010000433.1 GCA_030538575.1 Cruoricaptor ignavus
TTTTGATATAGAATTTGCCACGAATATAGCTTCGTACGAAACGTTCTTCATTCAAATAATTTTCCCGAATGAGGTAAAGCATTATCTCATCCTTAGCTTCTGGAATTAGAAGAAATTCTCGCATTTTCTGCTCCACTTCATAATGGCAACGATCTTGGTAAACACAATAGTTCGCCATTTTTTGTTTTATTTCCTCGAAGGTAAAAGAAGAATTGGACATTGTTTAAGGAAGAGTTAACAAGGAAGAATGAATAAGGCGGTTAGCTATTGGCAAATAGCCATTTGCTAAAAGCTAAAAGCCAACCGCATTATAAATTATTCCCTATTAATTTTTAATTATTTTTTTTAATTAAATAATGGCAGTCCGTCCATCATTGCATTTACTTTTTTGCGAACATCTGCCAATACAGCATCATTTTTTATATTATCTACAACATTAGAAATAAGTTCTGCTATTGTTTCCATATCGTTTTCTTTCAGTCCTCGTGTTGTAATTGCAGCCGTTCCCAAACGAATTCCCGATGTGGTAAACGCCGATTTATCATCAAACGGAACCATATTTTTATTACAAGTAATATCCGCTTTTACAAGGGCTTTTTCGGTTTCTTTTCCGTTCACATTTTTGTTACGCAAATCTACGAGCATCAGGTGATTATCTGTTCCTCCCGATACAATTTCAAAACCTCTGGAAATCATCGCATTAGCTAATGCTCTCGCATTGGAAACTACTTGTTTGGCATACACCTCGAATTTCGCATCCAAAGCCTCACCAAAAGCCACAGCTTTCCCTGCAATAACATGTTCCAGCGGTCCACCTTGTATTCCCGGGAATACACAACCATCCAACACTTGGCTCATCATTTTGGTTTCTCCTTTCGGAGTTTTGTGTCCGTAAGTATTTTCAAAATCTTTGCCCATCATAATCAGTCCTCCTCTTGGTCCTCTCAGGGTTTTATGTGTTGTAGTGGTTACAACGTGGCAATGCTCAAACGGAGAAGATAGCAATCCCTTAGCAATAAGACCCGCAGGATGTGCAATATCTGCCCAAAGTGTTGCCCCAACCTCATCAGCAATTTCTCGGAATTTGGCAAAATCTATATCTCTGGAATAGGCAGAATATCCTGCAATAAGCATTTTAGGTTTTACTTCCAAAGCTTTTTGTCTTACATTTTCGTAGTCTATCAATCCTGTTTCCTTTTCTACACCATAGAAATTGGCTTGATATTGTATTCCCGAAAAATTAACGAAAGAGCCGTGCGTAAGATGCCCACCCATAGAAAGGTCTAAACCCAAAATTTTGTCGCCTGGTTTTAGTACGGCTAAATAAACGGCTGCATTGGCTTGGGAACCAGAATGTGGTTGTACATTGGCATATTCTACACCGAAAAGTTCTTTGGCTCTTTCGATTGCCAAAGTTTCTATTTCATCTACTACTTCGCAACCGCCGTAGTATCTTTTTCCAGGGTAACCTTCTGCATATTTGTTGGTTAGCACACTTCCCATTGCTTTCATTACGTCTTCGGAAACGAAATTTTCGGAGGCAATAAGTTCTATACCGTGGGTTTGTCTTTGTCTTTCTTTTTCTATTAAATCGAAAATGATGTTACTGCTCATATTTACTTAAATTTATTATCGTTGTTAATGGTTTTTCCA
>JAUNTR010000434.1 GCA_030538575.1 Cruoricaptor ignavus
TTTCTTGTTGTTCAAAAGCCGATGAATATTCCGTTAAACCCAAATCTCGGAAAATTAGTTTTTTATTTTGAATCATTTTTTATTAATGATTTAATTTTAGTTAAAATTTAGTAATTATTAAAAATTGAATTAAGAAGTTTCTTTTTCTCTTTTTTTGTTGAAAAAAAACTATCCGTGCAGTTTTTTCCAAATCGCATCTTTTAACTCAGTAAGTCCTTCTGTAGTTACACCTGAGAAAAATAGTGGTTGCCTATTTTCAGGAAACTCAGCGGAGATTTCGGTTTTCAGTTCGTCATCCAACAAATCGGCTTTGGAGATGGAAAGAATAAAATCTTTATCCAAAAGTTCGGGATTGTATTCTTTTAGTTCATTCTCCAAAATTTTAAATTCTTGATAATGGTTTTCCGAATCGGCAGGAATTAAAAAAAGTAGGATAGAGTTTCTCTCAATATGTCTTAGGAAACGGTGTCCCAATCCTTTGCCTTCCGCTGCTCCTTCTATAATTCCAGGGATGTCTGCCATTACGAAAGATTTGTAATTTCGGTACTCTACAATTCCCAAATTCGGTGTAAGTGTGGTGAAAGCATAATTGGCAATCTTTGGTTTTGCGGCAGAAACCGATGCCAAAAGTGTAGATTTTCCTGCGTTGGGAAAACCGACCAATCCTACATCTGCCAAGATTTTCAGCTCGAAAACAATGTAGCCTTCTTCACCAGGAAGCCCAGGTTGGGCATATCTTGGCGTTTGGTTGGTAGCAGATTTGAAATGCTCGTTTCCTAAACCGCCTTTTCCACCTTTCATCAGGATGATTTCTTGCCCGTGTTCCAAAATTTCACCAATAATTTCGCCTTCTTCATTTTTGGCAATTGTTCCGATGGGAACTTCTATGTAAGCATCTTCGCCATCAGCACCTGTTAGTTGGCTTTTTCCACCATTTTCGCCACGTTCTGCTTTTACGTGTCGGGTGTATCGTAGTGGTAAAAGCGTCCATTCGTGGGAGTTACCTTTCATAATGATATGTCCACCTCGACCGCCATCTCCACCATCGGGACCGCCTTTTGGGATATATTTTTCTCTTCGCAAGTGTGCAGAACCCGCACCGCCGTGTCCGGATTTACAATGGATTTTTACGTAATCTACAAAATTTGACATATTGATATGAAAATTAAAGGTTCTTAGAAAAAAATGCAAAAGTAGTAACCTCTGAATTTTAAGACCAAGAACCTTGAATTAAAAAAATTATTTTAGAATTTTCTCTACCTCTGCAAACAATTTTTCAGAGATTTCGGAGATTTCTCCTACGCCGTTTACTTCTACATATTTGCCTTGTTGTTTGTACAACTCTGCAACTTCTGCCGTTTTTGCGTAGTATTCTTTTATTCTGTTGCTTATGATTTCTTCGTTAGCATCATCGCTTCTACCGCTGGTTTCTCCTCTTTTCAGTAGGCGTTGTACCAAAACTTTATCTTCTACAACCAAAGATAGGCAAATATCTATCGGGTGGTTTAGGACTTCTTTTACAATGCCTTCCAAAGCTTCGGTTTGTGGGGCAGTTCTTGGGAAACCATCAAAGATAAAACCTTTAGCATCTGTTGGTTTTTTCAGTTCATCGGTTAGCATATCTATGGTTACTTGGTCGGGA
>JAUNTR010000435.1 GCA_030538575.1 Cruoricaptor ignavus
TGGCTGAAAAAGCCAAAGGCAAAACTTATCCCAATCCTTTGGTGGGCTCTGTTATCGTGCATAACAGCAAGATTATTGGCGAAGGTTATCATCAAAAAGCAGGAGAACCACACGCTGAAATTAATGCTATTCGTTCGGTGGAAAATGTGGATTTGTTGCCAGAATCTACCATTTATGTTTCCTTAGAGCCTTGTTCCCATTTCGGGAAAACACCACCTTGTGCATTGAAATTGAAAGAAATCGGTTTCCGAAAAGTAGTCATCGGAACTCTCGACAGCCACGAAAAAGTGAACGGACAAGGCAAAGAAATTTTAGAAAACGCTGGAATAGAAGTTGTTTCAGGTATATTGGAAAATGAATGCAGGGAACTGAACAAACGTTTTTTCACTTATCATCAAAAAAAACGACCTTACATCATCCTAAAATGGGCAGAGTCCAAAGATGGATTTTTGGACAAAGATTTTTCTCCAACCAAAATTTCCAATGCACAAACCAGCCAGTTGGTTCATCAGTTAAGAGCCGAAGAACACGCTATTCTCGTGGGAACTCAAACCGCATTAAACGATAATCCGAGCCTTACGACAAGAAATATACACGGCAGAAATCCTGTGAGAATTCTTATAGATTCCGATTTAAAAGTGCCAAAAGATTTTAATATCTATAATAATGAAGCGGAAACCATCATCATTAATTCCATTAAAAATAGTGATGAAAACCATCTGAAATTCATTAAAACCGATAAAGAAAATTTCTTGCAAAATCTGATGCAAAAACTCTACGAAAACCAAATACAATCGGTAATTGTGGAAGGTGGAAGTTACACGCTACAACAGTTCATCAATGCTGAACTTTGGGACGAAACTATTATCATTAAAAATGAAAATCTGATTTTAGAAAACGGAACAAAAGCCCCCAACTTTCCTCACAAAATTACTTCGGAAGAGCAATACGGAGATAATATTATATACAGATATAAGAGAGGTTAAGGTTAAGGCTAAGATTGAGGTTGAGTGATTTTCTAATGTTCTTAATTTTACAAAAAAATGCAATACGATTACAAAACAATAAACCAAGCGGTGGAAAATATTCTTCTGAAAGAAAAAGGGAGCAAATTCCTTGGGTTTGCATTCCCTGTAAACAACGAAGAGGAACTGAAAACCGCATTGGAAAATATAAAAAACGAACACCCAAAAGCAACGCACCATTGCTACGCCTTTCGACTTGGATTAAATGGCGAAAACTATCGTGCTAATGATGATGGCGAACCTTCGGGAAGTGCAGGTTTGCCCATTTACAATCAGCTTTTGGCGAACGAGATTACCAATGTTTTATTAGTGGTTGTTCGCTATTATGGTGGTACAAAACTTGGCGTTTCGGGACTCGTGAAAACTTATAAAGAATCGGCAAAACTAACGCTGGAAGAATGCGAAATCGTAACCCGAGAATTGGAAACCGAATTGGAAATCGTATTCCATTATAATCAGCAGAATATTATTTTCACACTATTGAATAAATTCAATGCGAAAGTTCAAAATTTTGAAACTTCGGAATATTGCACCATCCGAGCTTCATTGAAACAGTCGGAAAAAGAAAACATCTCGGAACCATTGTCCGAGATGCAAATTATTTC
>JAUNTR010000042.1 GCA_030538575.1 Cruoricaptor ignavus
AGAAAATGTTCTTTCTCATACTTCATCAAACGGAAAAGGTTTTGCTTAACGCAAAAAAAGAAATGGTATATTTGTTGGAGAAAGCACAAAACGTAATCCCTGCAAACCAACTTTGGGTAAACCCCGATTGTGGACTGAAAACCAGACATTGGGAGGAAACAGAAAAAGCCCTTATCGCAATGGTAGAAGCCGCCAAGGAAGTTGCAGCAAGTTTTGTATCCAAAGAAAAACAGGACAACCACTGGCTATAAATAATGCCTAAACACGAACAAAAATACTGCCCAAAATGCAATGCCACTTTTGAATGCAAGGTGGGTTCTATTTTGCTTTGCCAATGCTCTGAAATAAAATTAAGCAATGAAGAACTTGAATTTATACAAGAGAAATACGACGACTGCCTCTGTGCAAATTGTATGAAAAAACTGAAAGCAGAATACCACAACCAAAACTTCCAAAAGCGACTGAAAAGCATTTTGGGCGTGTTTTATAAACCGTGAGAAAATTCTTATAAATTATGGGTTTAAAAAATCTAAAAGTTCAGGAATTAAACAATCAAGAACTTAGAACTATTAATGAAGGACATGATGACACCGCTTATGAAAGTCGAAGTCTTAAAATTAATTTAATCAGAGTATCAATTTAGTAAAATTTGATATTCTGATTGATATATTCACAATTTATGTTTTTCAATATTTTTTCTTTACCTAATTGTCTATATACTTTCAGTGACAAAATAAAATATTTTATTTTATCCTTTATATTTTATTTTCTTCTTGCTGTTGTATCGGTTTTTATTATAAATTTTATTGATTTTTTTGTTACCGAGAGTTTAAATATGGATTCCATTTCGGATTTATTCTCGGCTTCTCGAAAAAAGATTGACAGTAATCATAACATTTTTAAAATCGTGATTTTTGCTCCTTTTGTAGAGGAATTACTATTCCGCCTACCACTGATTTACCGAAAGAGAAACCTTGCTATATTTACTTTCATTACAACTTTTTTTATTCTAAATGGAAGTATTTTCTCGGTAAATTTTAATTACTTTTTTACTCTTACGCTTTTCGTTTCCCTATTATTATCGGTACTTATATTTTATAATTTCCGCTATTTTCACTCTTTTTTAGTAAAATATAGTAGGTATATAGTGATGATTTCTATTACTTTGTTTGGGCTAATTCACGTTTATAATATAGAGCCTCTGCATCTTAATCTAATTTTGTTTTATCCTTTTTATGTTTTGCCACAAATGATAATGGGGTATTTTGTTTCGAACCTTAGAATTAAATTTGGATTTTTATGGGGATTTGCCCTACACTCTTTCATTAATTTAATAGGTTCTTTGCATTTGTTGTTATAACGAAAATAATACACTTGGCTTTCATTACAAATAAGTTTTATTTTCTTATTTACAGGTTTTATTAATATTAATTTTGGCAAATACACATTTTTTATATAACATTGCGATAGAAAAAAAATATAATATTATTACAAATAACGAAATAAATTTTAAAAATTATGGAAGATAAGAGAAAAAGCATAGGGAAATTAGCATTAATTTTAATAATAAGTATTTTTCTCATTTACCAAGGTGGCTATGCAATAGGAAAGTTTATGGCTCACTGGGAAAATTCAAAACAAAAACAGTAAAAACTTTATACAAATTTTGATATGCATAAATGGTAAGGAAATCATAATGATTTGATTGCTAAAAATTCCGTTTATAAAACGATGTGGGAAAAACAAAGCATCAGCATATAATAACATTATTCACAAAAAAGCATTCCCGAAAATAGGAATGCTTTTTTACTTTTTTCTTCTTTCGAGATTAAACCTCTTCGTCGGTTTCTATGGTAAACGAACGGGATTTGAAATCTTTGTCGTGTCTTTCAGAGATTACATCTTCTCCTTTTTCTTGGATGATGAAATCCGTGGATTCATTAAACATTTCTTGAAACGCTTTGAAATCTTCCTTGTAAAGATAAATTTTGTGTTTCTCGAACGTTGCTTCTCCATTTTCCCCGAAATTCTTTTTGCTCTCGGTTATTGTAAGGTAATAATCTCCTGCTTTGGTTTCACGTACGTCAAAAAAATACGTTCTTCGCCCTGCTTTTAGCACCTTAGTGAAAATCTCATTTTCTTGGCGCTCCTTGTAATCACTCATTTTACGATGTTTTTTAGAAATCTTATAGTTCAAACAAATATAAAAGAAATCTTTCAATCACAAAATTTTTTTAACAAAATATTGCAATAAATCTTAATTCTATACATTTTTCGCAAAAAGATAAAATAGAAAAATAAAATTATCTACCTAAGAACCAATATATTATCCGCTCTTTTCGCACTGCTCTCTCTGTGAGTAATAATAATGGAAGTACAGTTTTTAAGGTCAGAATCTATATTTTTTAGGATATTTTCCTCCGTTTCGGTGTCCAAAGCCGACAGAGAATCATCAAAAATAAGTATCTCGGGTTGCTTTATCAATGCTCGGGCAATGCAAATCCTTTGTTTTTGACCTCCCGAAAGCATCACTCCACGCTCGCCAACTACGGTATCATATTGCTCTTTGAACTCGATAATATTCTTATGAACATCGGCTTTTTTTGCATATTCCACAATCTGTTCTTTGGTTGGTTCGTTCACCGCAAAACCAATATTATTGCCTATCGTATCGGAAAACAGATAACTCTCCTGCGGAATGTAACCGATGTACTTTCTGTAATTTTCCAGATTATGCTCTTTCAGGTTTTTACCATCCACAAAAATCGCTCCTTCCGTTGGGTCTATCAGCCTTGCGAGAAGCAATGCAATGGTAGTTTTCCCACTTCCTGTTTTACCCATAATCGCCAAAGATTCGCCGGATTTTACTTTGAAACTAATGTTATCCAACGCCTTTATTCCCGTATTAGGATAAGTGTACGAAACGTTGCGAAATTCTATATCGCCTTTTATCGGATAAGTATTTTTATTTGAATTGATGATGTCGGATTTTTTATCTAAAAACTCATTAATCCTCGACATAGAAGCCGCTGCACGCTGATTGATAGAGGTAACCCAACCCACAAGCGAAAAAGGCCAAATAAGAATATTAATGTACATAAAGAAATCTGCAATCTTACCAACAGAAATCTCATTAGCCAAATATTTTTGCCCACCGATAAACAATACAGCAACATTCAGCAAGCCTACCACAAACAATATAATCGTGAAAAAATAGGCTTCGGTTTTTGCTAAATCCAATGCTTTATCTTGATAATCTTGTACTTTTATCCCGTAATTTTTAGCAATATATTTTTCTTTTGCAAAAAACTGAACCACTCGTATTCCCGAAAAACTATCTTGCACAAAGGTAGAAATCGCCGATTGGCTTTTCTGCATTACTTTGGATTTTTTGTTGATGATGGAACTTACCTTATATATCACAAAAGATAAAATAGGTAAAGGAATGAGCGTCCAAAGCGTCATTTCCACATCGGTTTTCAGCATATAAATACTGGTAATTACAAGCAAAACCAAGAGATTTACAATATACATAACTCCTGGTCCCAAATACATTCTCACAGCAACTACATCTTCGCTAAGGCGGTTCATCAGGTCGCCTGTTGTGGTTTTTTTGTAATCGGTAAGCGAAAGTTCTTGGTAATGACGGTAGATTTTATTTTTCAGTTCATATTCTATTTTTCTGGATGCTACGATGATGGTTTGCCGCATCATAAAAGTAAAAAAACCTGTGAGTAAAGATGAACCGATAATAATTCCTACATTGATGAGGACTTGGCTATTGAAGCCCAAATGCGAACTTTGTGCAATCTCATCCACCGAATCTCCGATGAACTGCACCTTGAATATATTGAAAAAATTACTGGTTACGATAAATAGAAATCCCCAGAGCAAGAGGCTTTTATGTTTCCAGAAATATGGATTTAGTGTTTTTAATGCATTCATAATTTCGGTGCAAAAATAACTAAATAAAATGAATTGGTATTTTTTTATTCTAAGTTTAAAATTCAATATCCTAAGTTTAAGATGAGGGAATTTTGCAACATCACCTATCTTTTAATTCTGATTTATAATATCTTAGCTTAAAAAAATAAAATCGACCCGAAAAATTTCGGGTCGATTCTCATACATTAATGATAATGAAATTTATTTAAAATCTGCATCGGATACGCCTTGGTTTAGAACGATTTCGGATACGTTCATTTCCATAGTTTGTCCCATTGCAGAGATTTCCATTTTAGACGGAATTTTTATTCCATCTACGGTTTTGTATTCCAATACTTTCATATCTCCCATATCAGAACCGCCTTTGTACATCAGTCCTGTTTCTGCATCGAAATAAGTTTTGGTTTTGTCGCCTGCCAAAACGTAGTAATTTCTGCCATTTTCCGATACTTTTTCCACTTTGCTGTAATCGGAAGGATTAAGGGAAAGTGCTTCAAAAAGTTTTTTGTCCTTCATCGCTTTTACTTGCTCTGCGGTGAAATCCATCTTTTGTCCCATTTGCATTGCATAACCTTTTTCTCCATCGAAAACAGTTCCGCCCATATCTTGTCCCATCATTTTTTGGGAAATTTTCATTTTATTAGGAGCCATTTGCAAAGTTGTCAATTCCAAATCCATTCCTTGTACTTTCATATTAGCTACGGTTTTTATTGTTTTTACCGCTTCTAATTTTTGTTTTCCGCCAAGGGCATTGGTGTAATTGTCTATCACTTGTTGTGCCGTAAGGTCTTTTACTTCGGATAAAGGCGTTGCAGAAACGTTGTTTTTTTCTTCCTTTTTCACGTTGGCTTCCCAACCGTCTTCCGGCATCAGCGTTGCGGTAATTAGGTTTTCTTTGGTCAGATATTTTTTAGCAACTGCTTGCAAATCCTTTACCGTTAATGCTTTTACTTTATCCTCATAATTTAGGATTTCGTATTTATCTCCACCTTCCAACTGATAATTAGCCAAATTTTTAATCCAATAATTATTGTCTTTCAGTTGGGTTTTGTTATCATTCAGTTCGCCTTCTTTGTATTTGTCCAAATCTTTTTGCTCTGGACCGTTGTCTATTATTTTTTGAAGTTCGACTAATGCAGCTTTGGTTAGTTTATCCACATTTTCGGGACCGCAAGGGAAAGAGATACCGAACGAATAAGTACCGTAAGGCACTTTGCTCATTCCACCTCTTGCACCTCCTCCGTAGATTCCAGCTTCGTCTTCTCTCAGCTTTTCAATCACTTTTATCGTTGCAACTTCTCCCAAAGCATTCAGGGCTAAATCTTCTTTTTCATTGTATTTTGCCTCTCCTCCGTAAACAATTTGCACCATACTTTTCGGGTCTTTACCTTTTTTGTAAACCTTGTTATGATTGCCATAGACAGGTCTGTAACCGCTGTCTTTGTAAGTTGTTTTAGCTTTGGTTGTTGGTAAACTTGCCAAATATTGCGTTGCTAATTCTTTCAGTTTTGCTTCATCTATATTTCCTACGAAATAGAAATGGAAGTTTCCTGCATTGGCAAATCTTTGTTTGTAAACGTCGTATGCTTTTTTGTAATCGGTATTTGCCCAATCTTTCTCCAACGGAATCAGGTTGGTAAATCTCGGATTGTTTTGATTTCTAAATTTCTGAAACTCGCTTTGGAAGTAGAAATTAGGGTCATTAACCAAATTGGTAAGGAACGCATTTTGTTTTTCTTTAAAAGCATTGAACGATGCAGGATCGTAATTAAGCCCTGTGAAATAAGCGTAAACCAATTCCATTAAAGTTTCAAAATCTTTTTGGTTAGATTTCCCGTTAAGCCCTTCGGTCAGCATTCCAACGGAAGGTGCTACATTCACCTGTTTTCCTGCAAGGTATTTTGTAAGGTCGTTTTTGCTGTAACCATTTACGCCCGCTTCTGCCAAAGCTGGAAAAGCGAATTGCGTTTTAATATAATCTGCATCGGAAAGCAAAGAATTTCCTCCTAAACTTCTCGCTGAAAACAATATCTCATCTTCCTTGAAATTTGTTTTCTTGTAAGTAACTTTCGCTCCGTTGCTTAGTGTAAGCGTAGTTGTCCCGAGTTTGGCATCGGTTTCTGTTTTGGTAATTTTACCTTTGGATTTAAAAGGTTCTACCAAATGTGCAATCGCTGCTTTGTCTTCATAAGCCTCTAATTTTGCATTTTTAGCATTATCCAAAACCGCCAAAACTTCTTTATCGGAAGGATAAATGATTTCCGCTTTTTTCGGACCTGTAATTACGATAACTCTATTATTATCATTAGCATAGCCTTTCATCACTTCGTTGGTTTGTGCTAAGGCAATTTGTGGCAAATAATTTTTGGTTTGCTCGTATTCCCAAGCAATTCCTGGGATGGCTTCTTGTTGTAAGAAATGTCTTACATATTCGCCAATTAATCTGCTGCTCTCGGTTTTATCTCTATTGTTATAAGAAGTTTCTAAATTGGAAAGCAATTGAGATTTAGCACGCTCCAATTCCTCTTGGGTGAAACCAAAACGCTTGGCACGTTCTACTTCTTCCAACAAAACCTTCAATGCTGCGATTTGCCCGCCATCTTTGGTTAAAGCAAAACCGGTAAACGCATCTTTGGTTCTCAATAAATTACCGTGACTTGCCGAACCGTAAGTAAACGGCGGATTGTTGGAATTTACCAACTCTTGGAAACGATTGTTGAGCATTATAGAAACCAAATTTTCTACAACACTTTTGTTGTAATCTGCAACCGTAATATCGGCTTTTGCAACGCCGTTGTCCTTCATCAAAAACTGCACTTGGGAACGTGTAGCATCTGGATCCGTTTCTACAGAAACCAAAGTCTCCTGATGTTCTGGCAAAGTAAATACCGTTCTTTCTCTTTCGTTTTTCGGGTTTTGGTATTTACTGAAATTGGCTTTTATTTTTTTCTCGATTTCATCTACATTTATATCTCCCACAACAACCAAAGCCATTAGGTTTGGTCTGTACCAATCTTTGTGAAATCTCCTAAGTACATCGGGTTTAAAGTTTTCTAAGATTTCTTTTTTACCAATTGGCAAACGCTCTGCATAGCGAGAATTGTAAGCCATTTTTGGTAAATATTTATCCAGCATTCTTTTATCCGGACCAAGACCAAGTCTTAGTTCTTCTAATACAACGCCTCTTTCTTTATTTATTTCTTCGTCGATTAGCAATGCATTGAACGCCCAATCTTCCATCACTTTCAGACCAAGGTCTAAGTTCCCTGGTTTATCCAACGGAACGGGAAGCATATAAACCGTTTCATCGAAACTGGTATAAGCATTGAGGTGTTGTCCGAATTTTATCCCAATGGTTTGCAAAGCATCTACTAATTTGTTTCCTGGGAAATTTTTAGTTCCATTGAAATTCATATGCTCCATAAAATGGGCTAAACCAAGCTGGTCTGCATCTTCTTGCAAAGCACCAACATTTATCGCCAACCGCATTTCTACTTTGTTTTCGGGTTTGGCATTGTGCTTAATGTAATACTTCATCCCGTTATCCAAAGTCCCAATCCTAAGGGAATTATCAACAGGAATGTTTTGTGCGACAAGGTTTCCGAGCATAATAAAGAGCAAGGAAAATGACCATAAAAATCTATTCATATAAAAATTCTTTTTTTTTGAGGTTTAAATATAAGTATATCTTCCGTAACCCGCTTGCATAAACTGAACTTTAACTTTTTTAACAAAAAAAATCCGCATCGAAATGCGGATTTTATAAGAATCTATCAACAAAGTGATTATTTTTTTAGTTCTTCTAAAAACTCATCGTGTGAGATTTTAGTTTCTTTTTTGGTTGCTTTCTCCAAGATTACGTCTTTTAGTTTGCTCATCGCAACTTCCGAAGATATTTGTCTTACTTGCTCTTGGTCTTTTAGCATTTCCACAGCGTATTTTTGGATTTCTTCATCACCAAGATGGTGTATGCCGTACATTGCCAATTGGTTTCTTACCAACTGCTCTGCTTGTGCCAATACATCTGCGTAGTCCAATTTTATTTCGTTATCATTCATCAATTTACCTTCGATGATTTGATATTTGATTTGATTTCTCTCAGCCTCCAAAACTTCTTTAGCATGCTCTTCCGTTTGGATATTTTCATTGCTGAAAACCAACCATTTCACAAGGAAAGTTTCAGGAAGTTTCACCTCCTCTTTTTCATTCACTTGTTCCAAGATTTTGTTTACGAAATATACATCTGCATTTTGTTGGAAATACTCGTCTAATTCGGTTTTTACTTTTTCTTTCAGTTCGTCTTCAGATTTTATATTTCCTTCGCCATATACTTTATCGAAAAGTTCTTGGTTCAGTTCGTGAAGGTTCAGTTTATAGATATCTTTTACTGTAACTTCCAACTCATCGTGGTGCAAATGTTCTGCTTCTTCTTTACCGAAACCTAATTGTTTTGCCAACTCTTCATTAGCTTGTATATCGGTTTTAGCCACTTTTACAGATTCGTCTTTTTTCAGTTTTTTAACTAAATCATAAGCCTCTTTGTTATCTTTGCTTACGGTAGCAAATTTCGGTTGGTGATTATGCTCGCCTTCGGCAGTTTCTTCCACAACTTGTTTTACTTCCAAAGCGATGAAAGAATCTTTGGTTGTTTTATCTTGTGCTTCTCTTTCCGCAAATCTTTTCTGCATATTTTCTATGCTTTGGTTGATTTCTTTGTCAGAAGCTTCTACGGAATAATGCGGTGCTTCGTACTTGGAAAGGTCTATTTTGAAATCTGGCTCGTAACCGATTTCAAAGTTTACAGAAAGTTGCTCTGCTTTGAAATCCAAATCATCTACTGGTACAGGAACGGGTTGTCCTACCAATTTTAGGTTGTTTTCGTTTACATAATTGTTCAAAGCCTCAGAAACTTGTTTATTAATTTCCTCGAAAGAGATAGGTGCTTCGTACTGTCTTCTTACCATTCCCATTGGCACTTTCCCTTTTCTAAAACCTGGGATTTGTGCATTTTTGGCATAATTGTGAAGTTGTTTTTCTACATTGTCTTTGTAATCCGCTCTGTCTATCGTAACTGTAAGCAATGCACTTACCTCATCGTGATTTTGTGCTGTAACCTTCATTATTTATTTTAATTATTTTAAATTTTTAGAACGCAAAAATATGAAATTTTATTAACATAGCATTCATTAACAATAAAGTATTCCTGAAAAAAATATCCGGCAACAAAATACCGGATATTCTCAACTCACTCTAAATAGCGAAACTTGTAATAAAATCTACAAGTTCTAAAATATTACTTTATCGTAATTTTCATATTCAAATCCGAACTTCCGTTTGCTGTACCAAGTTGGTTGGTTGCCGATGGCGAATTGCTATTAACGGAAGTTGCACCGTGATACAGTTTTATATCCACTCGGGCAACAGTTGGCACGCTGGAAATCGCCCATTCCGTACGGATTCCCAATTTGTTGTTATCCGTTCTCGTAACATCGTCTGTCGCACGAGTAACGGTTGCTGCAACACCCGCAAATTCATAAGTTACGAAATGCTCATCTTTTTCCTCGATAATTTCATCTAACATACTATGATAATGGTCATCGTGTTTGTGGAAGAAATCCAAAATTGCGGTGTAGGTTTTCCCGTTTTCCAAAGTTAAATCCTTATCTGTTTCTCCACCGATGTAAGTGATAACTTGCACATTATCTGTTCCTTTTTCCGTAATGGTTAGGGTTGCTTTTTCTATTTCTTCGTGGTCGTGCGTGTCTTCGGGAGCATCATTATTTCTACAAGAAAATAAGGATAAAGAAAGAATTGCTACGAATAATGTTTTGAAAATGGTATTGTTAAAAATTGATTTCATTTTGATTGATTTTTTTGTTTTGTTAAATTTAATTAAAATTGATATTTAAAAGTAAGAATAAAGTTTCTACCTTGCTCTGGTGCGAAAAACCTCAGTCGGTTCAGGTATTCTCTATATTCTTTGTTGAACAGATTTTGTATTCTGAAATTAATATTAAAGTTTTTGAAAACCTCTGCTCCTGCGGAAAAATGGAACAAACTGTAACCGCTCGGCGTAGAACTAATGTCTAAAACTCGGTTTACGATAACCCCGTTTTCAATCCTTGATAAAGATACATTTCTCTCTGGGAAACGGTTTTGTTTCAGCACAGTTTCGTTTTCCAATTTTACAAATGCTTTTTTATTTTGATTAAAATAAAACTCCACCGCATTTCGGAAATTTGCAGGCATCATTAGGATAAGCGGTTCGTTGTTTTGCAAATCATCGCCTCGCAAGGCACTGAATTGGGAAGTCCATTTCCAATTACGGTTCAGTTGAAGTTGTGCATCGGCATCTATCCCGAAAATTCGGGCTTTGGTTTGCTGATAACTCCAAATCATAAACACGCCTCTGTTGGAGTTTTGCACGCCCGTTGGAATTTGGTTGATAAAATTATCCGACAGCATTATATAAGGATTTGCCCCAATCCTCAGACCATCCAAAACATTCAGTTGGGTTTTTGCAGAAAGATTGATTTGGTAAACCACTTCCTTTTTCATTGCCAAACTTCCTATTTCTATAATCGCTGCGGAATGATGCAAACCATCGGCAAAAAGTTCTGCCGCATTTGGCGTTCTACTCGCTCGGGAAAGGTTGATTTTCAGTTCCGAAATTTCCGATGGTTTATAACTAAGTCCTGCGTTTGCAGAAATATTATGAAAATCCAAAACAGGTCTTGTTAGCACACGACTTCCACTTGTGCGTTCCACAAACTGAGGAAACAACGTGGAAAATCTGGCATCCCAATCGGTTTGGTCATAATATTTATAAGCATCGTAGCGGTTGAAATCGTATCTCGCACCGAGTTCGGCTTTCCATTTTTCATTAATTTTATAATTGAAAATAGAAAACGCCCCAACATCATAACGATAATAATCGGGAATAATGCGTCTGGCTTTGGTTGCTGGATTTGGGAAATTGTCTTGCATTTCTGCGAAAATCCCACTTTCCAATTGCCAATGTTCTCGCTCAATCAAATGTTCTAATTTTAATTGATGAGTTGCCAACCTCAAATCCATAGATGGCAATCCGCTGAGTTCTCCTCTTCGGATGTCGTACTCCTTTCTATTATTCAGTTGAAAAGCGTATTGCAAGGAGAATTTTCCTAAATTATAAAAACGTTTGTAGGCTTCTATTTTAGCAATATGATGACTGATTTCTTGTCGTGGATTTGCGATTTGGTAACCGAAAGAATCGTAATAATCCCTTGCTCCGCCTTGTTGCAAAACCCGAAACATATCATCTGGACTACCCAAATGCGAACCTGAAAAAATCCCAAAATCCTGATGAACACCACTGTAACTCAATTCAAAACCTTGCTTGAAATTTCGGTTTCCAAAGGAAAAATTAAAGGATTGTTCTTCTGTTCCTGTGTTTTGCAACGTGTGATGCGGAATGTACAAATCGCCTAATTTCTTATACGTTCCACCAGTTTTTACAAACCATCGGTTTCCCCAAGTTTTAGCAAGATTAGTTCCTACTTTCAGCCCTCGTCCGCTGGAAATTGCGGATAGCAAAACTTCACCCAAAAGTGTGTCTTTTGCAGGGAAAATTTTCGGTTCTAAAATTACAGCACCTCCAACGGCATCTCCTCCGTATTTTAAAATCCCTGAACCTTTTACGATTTTTATTTTATCAAACATAGATGTTTCTACGCTTGGTGCGTGTTCTACTCCCCATTCTTGCTCTGCCATTTTCACGCCGTTGTTTACCATAGAAACACGACTTCCGTAAAGCCCATGTATGATAGGTTTTGTAATATTATTTCCTGTTTTCAGAGCGGAAACTCCCGAAACTCCTGACAATAAATTCCCTAAATTTTCACTATAATTTTGCGAGATTTCTTCTGCTCCCAAAGTGCTAACAACCACATTCCCCGTAGTTTGTCGCAATGCGGTTAGGTTTACGCTTTCAATTTCTTCAGCGTGATGTTCCAAATTTATGGTAAGGTCTAAATTTCTGTTCACAAGAATTTCCTGCTCGTAAGTATCACAATCGGAGTGTTCTGCGATTAGGATATATTTACCTCCTTCGATTTTGGAGATACGAAATTTACCTTTCGCATCGGAAAATACGGTTTGCCCAGCTATTGTTATTTTAGCATTTTGCAAAGGCGTTTTATTATGAAAATCATTTACCGAACCGAAAATAATAAACGTGGTCTGCCCACTAACGGCAATCCCAAAAAGGAAAACCAATAGCTTTAATATTAATTTCATTATAATCTGATAATTAAGGTTTTGGATTTAAAATATTAAGCCCAAAAGTTGAGAAAGATAAAATATATCTTTCCTAAAAAAGTGATTGTAATTTCTATTTGTATATGAAGAATTTATACAAGAAAAACAGGAGGTGCCCGAAGGTTGAAGAATAAGATTAAAGTTTCGCCAACGGCAAAGTCTAAATCTGTATTTTGTGAAGAAAAAATCTCGGTAGAGAAAAAACTCACTGAGAAATCTATCGGAACAAATCCTTGATTTTTAGAGAAAAAATGACAAGCCAAGCAATCGTGGCTATCTTGCCCAATTGTAATGGCAGACGTATTTTTTTCGGATTTAGCAAAAGTGTTTTCAACAGAAAACTCGTGAGAATGCTGATGAAACTGCATAGAAAACAAAACAACAAAGCTATACACCAATGCTACAAGCAAAGATGCATATTTCTTGAATATTTTATTTTTCTGCATTCCGCAAAATTACTACTTTTTTTTA
>JAUNTR010000436.1 GCA_030538575.1 Cruoricaptor ignavus
GAAACCCAATGTAGCGTGCCTTTCACTTTTCTTAGGCTTTCTTCCGTTCCGCTTCCCGATTTAGATTTTTCGTCGTAGGTTGCATATATGGTTGTAATTTCTCCATTTTCATCTTTTTCCACTCGTTCCGCTTTTATAATGTAGGCCGATTTCAATCGAACTTCTTTTCCTACGGATAGTCGGAAAAACTTCTTCGGAGCATCTTCCATAAAATCATCACGCTCTATCCAAAGCTCTTTGGAGAAAGGGATTTCTCGGTTTCCAGCATTTTCATCTTCCGGATTATTTTCCGTTTCCAGCCATTCTTCTTTTCCTTCGGGATAATTTTCTATAATTAATTTCACAGGATTTACAACCGCCATTACACGTTTAGAAATCTTGTTTAAGTCCTCTCTCACGAAAAATTCTAAAAGCTGAATATCAATTAAGTTCTCCCGTTTCGCAACTCCCACACGCTCGATAAAATTTCTGATGGAAGTCGGCGTAAAACCTTTTCTCCTCAATCCAGAAATGGTTGGCATTCTCGGGTCGTCCCAACCTGTAACAAAATTTTCGGCTACCAATTTTTGCAATTTTCGTTTAGAAGTAATCATATACGAAACATTCATTCTGGCGAATTCCCTTTGTTTATTTCGGATTTTTGTTTCATCATAAACTTGGTCTAAATACCAATTGTAGAGCGGTCTGTGGTTTTCAAATTCCAAAGAACAAAGCGAGTGCGAAATTTGTTCTATATAATCGCTTTCACCGTGAGCCCAATCGTACATCGGGTAGATTTTCCAATCGGTTCCCGTTCTGTGGTGTGGGCGTTTTAGGATTCTGTACATCACAGGGTCTCTCATATTCATATTCGGCGAAGCCATATCTATTTTAGCACGAAGCGACATTGCACCTTCCTCGAACTCGCCGTTTTTCATTCGTTCAAACAAATCCAAACTTTCCTCTATTGGGCGATTTCTGTATGGGCTTTCAATTCCTGTTTCCACAGGCGTTTTTCTTTGTTCCGTAATTATTTCCGATGGTTGTTCGTCCACATAGGCTTTGCCATCTTTTATCATTTGTACAGCCCAATCGTAAAGTTGCTCGAAATAATCGGAAGCATACAATTCCTTATCCCATCGGAAACCCAACCATTCCACATCTTTCTTTATGGAATCTACAAATTCTTGTTCTTCTTTTTCGGGGTTGGTATCATCAAAACGCAGGTTTACAGGAGCATTGTATTTTTCTCCAAGACCAAAGTTTATACAAATCGCTTTGGTATGCCCTATATGCAAATAACCATTGGGCTCGGGAGGAAAACGGAAACGCAAATCTTCCTTTTTCAATCCATTTTTTATATCTTCTTCTATAATTTGCTCAATAAAATTGAGGGATTTTTTTTCTTCTTCCATCTAATTAGAAACTTTATTATAAGGTGCAAATTTATGAAAATTAAAAAGAAATATCAATGGTAAAGTTTAATATAGGAGAGCAATAAGCTAAATGTGCCATAAGTAAGAAGTAATTATCTATTACCAAACCTTGAAGGTTTTTACTTAAGCAATAAGCCAAACGCTATAAGCCATCTGGAAAATAAAAACAAATAAAACTTGACAAAGGTTTTTATAAATCGTATTTTTGCAGA
>JAUNTR010000437.1 GCA_030538575.1 Cruoricaptor ignavus
TAATATAGATTATCTGCATCATCTGTTACCGAATATTCCTACGATTGCCAAACAAGCTATCTATGGTATTCTTGGTGGATTGGCAATGCTCCCGATTTTCTTTATTATAAAAAAAGCTTTGACTTTGGTAAAAAAATAAGTTGATATTAACAAAAAAGAGGTTGCAAAAAACAGCCTCTTTTTTGTTTTTATATTTTGTAATTACGACAATGGTAAATTCTCTAATTTGCCTTTTAGTTCGGCAAGTTTTTCCTCGTTAGTGATTCCTTTTTCTTCATCGAAATTTTCGTAGAAAAATGGCAAAGAGAAAGTATCTAAAACTTTACCTCCGTTGAAACCAAAACGTTTTTCGGCAATTCCCAAAACGGTTGCTCCGCCCATTTTTCCGGGAGATGTTGCCAAAAGAAACATGGGTTTGTCGCCAAAACAAGTACGCCCCGGAATTCTGGAAACCCAATCGAACACGTTTTTGAACGCCACAGAATATGCCCCATTATATTCCGCCAAGGATAATAAAATGAAATCGCTCTCGTCTATTTTCTCAGCAAAATCGTATGCCAGTTTTGGCAATCCGTGTTGTGCTTCTCTTTCTATTTTGTAGATTGGCATTTCATAATCGTTCAAATCCAAAAATTCTATGGTGTGTTGGTCCAAAAATTTAGAGGCATAGGTTACTAATTTTTTGTTGATGGAAGAATCTGCATTACTTCCTGCAAAAGCTAATATTTTCACTGTTTAATTGATTTTTAAATTTCTATTTTTAAGATTTTAATTAAATTCTTGGTAACTGCATTGGGATTTCCATCAGTAGGATTTCGGCATCTTCCAAAGCTTCTACTTGAAAGTTGCTGGCTTCGGTAATTCCCAAACCATCTCTCTGCGACAATTCTACATCGCCAATTTTGGCTTTCCCCGAAATTACAAAAACATAAACGCCGTTGCTTTCTTTGTGCAATTGGTAATCTTTCGCTGTTCCTTTGTCGAAATTAGCTAAATTGAACCACGCATCCTGATGAATCCAACTTCCCTCGTCTTCCACATTTGGAGATACAATTTGTTGGAAATCGTTTGGTTTTGCATTATCCGAAATTTTTATTTGGTCATATCTCGGTTCTACACCTTGTTTATTTGGGATTACCCAAATTTGCAATAGCGTTACAGGTTGTGTTTCGCTACCGTTAAATTCGCTGTGTTGTATTCCCGTTCCTGCACTCATCACTTGGATTTCGCCTTTTTTTATCGCTCCGAAATTTCCCATAGAATCCTTGTGGTGCAACTCGCCAGAAAGTGGTATAGTTACAATTTCCATATTGGCGTGCGGGTGCATTCCGAAGCCCATTCCTCCTGCAACAAAATCGTCGTTTAACACTCTTAAATTCCCAAAATGTACTCTTTCGGGATTGTGATAATTGGCAAAACTAAATGTATGATTTGCTACCAACCAACCGTGATTTTGAAAGCCTCTGGTTTCTGCCTTGTGCAATATTGTTTTCATAATGTTTCTCTTTTTTAAGGTTTTTTTGATGTTGCAAAGTTAGGGCTTGATGACCTCTTCTTGCATTGATGTAAGTTAAGAATTTTCGGCTTTAAAATTTCTAAGGTTCGTGATGTTTGATTGATTGCTAA
>JAUNTR010000043.1 GCA_030538575.1 Cruoricaptor ignavus
AATAAAAGAAGTTCCTATTATATTTACTAATAGAATAAAAGGCGAAAGTAAAATGAACGGCGGAATAATCGGTGAAGCTGTGTTTGGAATTTTAAACCTAAGATGGAAATCACTAATCGGGAAACTATGAAATACGGTCTAACTATATTATTGTTGATTTTAATGCTGATTTCTTGCAAAGATGCAGGGGCGGTTAATGTTCCGAAGGATTTAATTTCTGAGGAAAAGATGTCCGAAATTATTGCAGACTTCGCCATTAATGACCAAATGGGATACCTGAATGCAAAAGCCGATATGGCGATTGGCTCTCGTTATATTTTAGAAAAACATAAGATTTCTGCTAAGGCATTTTCCGATAGTTATAAATATTATCTTGCCTCACCTCGAGATTTAGCGAAAATTATGGAAAACGCTCAAGAGATTGTTTTAAAACAAGACCCCGAAGCTAAAAAATATATTGATAGCCAAAAAAATCACAAAGGAGAAGAAATCCTTATAGGAAATTAAATAAAAAATCCACAATGTTTATTACGAATTGTGGATTCTTTTATCTAAATTAATGATACCAAAATAGATAAGCCATTATCGAAATTAAAATAATACTAACGATATTCAAATAAAAACCGGCTTTTAGCATATCTTTTTGTTTAATGAGTCCCGTGCCAAATGCAATCGCATTAGGAGGTGTAGCAACGGGTAGCATAAAGGCACAAGAGGCTCCGAGTCCCACAATCATGGTTAGTCCAAGAGGATTCATATCCAACGCAGTTGCAATAGATATAAATAGTGGGACAAGTAGTGCAGCAGCTGCGGTGTTGGATGTAAATTCCGTTAAGAAAATTACAAATGTAGCAACCAATAAACCAATCCAGAAAAAATGTTTACCTTCGATAAGGAAAACAATTCCCTCAACCAAAATTTTATTCGCTCCCGTATTTGTGAGTACCGCACTCAGTGTTAATCCACCACCAAAAAGCATCAGAACTCCCCAATCTGTATGTTCTTGGATTTGTTTCCAATTGGCAACACCTGTTGCACAAATAACAACCGAAACGGCTAAGGCAACAATACTGTCAAAACTCTCAATTTTCTGTATTCCCAACCAACCTGAAAATAAAGGATTGAGAAAGCCACCCAAAATCCAACAAAGTGAAACTGTACCGAAAATAACCAGTGTAAGTATTTGCTTCTTGTTAAGAGGTTCGTTAGAAGTATTTATCTCGATATTTTGTTTAAAATTGGGGCGAAAAACCAAATATAAAACCAAAATCATCAGAGGCATCAGGATAATCATAAAAGGCATACCATAAAGTAACCAATCTGCAAAAGTTAGTTTCATTTGCGATGCAACAATCGCATTGGGCGGGCTACCAATCACAGTTCCCATTCCGCCGATATTTGCACTATACGCAATTCCTAAAATCACGAAAATAAAAGTTCCTTTGTGGGTTTTGTAATCCAATTGTCGCAACATCCCAATAGCAAGGGGAATCATCATTGCGGCAGCTGCGGTGTTGCTAATTCCCATAGATAGAGTAGCAGTTACCGTAAAAAGTAAAATAATCGAAATGAAAAAATTTCCGTTGGACAATGCCATTACTTTGTTAGCAATATAAAAATCCAGTTTTTGCACGCTTAGTGCTGTTGCAATCGCAAAGCCTCCGAAGAATAAAAAAATCGTAGGATCGGCAAAAGCAACTAATGCTGGTTTTGTTTCCGAAATTCCTAAAAACACAGCCAAAACAGGAATCATTAGTGCTGTTGCAGTAATGTGCATAGCCTCTGTAAGCCAAAGGATTGCAACTAAAACAAGCAATGCCAAGCCTTTGTTTTCCATTGGTTTAAACGGTAGGAAAAATGCCAATAAAAGCGACACGATACTTGCCGTAATGATAATCAGTACATTTCTATTCATTTGTTATAGTTTTTGGGTTAAGTTTGTTTTTATGTTAAAAAAAAAGAATGAAACAATACGATTTTCCAATTGAGGAAAACCTTATTTAGAAACCTTCTTTTTTCACTACTAAGTTACCAAATAAAAAAACAGCTTTATTTTATTATTTAATAAAAGAGATAAATGTCATAAAATCAAAATATTATACTGAATTATTTTAAAAATAAAAATCAATAATAATAAGCCTTTCATCAAAACCAATCCAAAATATTTATCTTTGCAACCTGAACTATAAAAAAATCTTTTTCTTCGGAAAAAGTGATAATATTATGAGTAATCCTTTTTTTAAAATAGATAAAACCTCCGAAAGCAAAGCCAGAGCAGGTGTAATAAACACCGACCACGGCACAATACAAACCCCGATTTTTATGCCTGTGGGAACTGTGGCCTCGGTGAAAACCGTGCATCAGAGAGAATTGAAGGAAGATATAAAAGCCCAAATTATTCTCGGGAACACTTATCATCTTTACCTTCGTCCGAAAATGGAAGTCATGCAAGAGGCAGGCGGTTTGCATAAGTTTATGAACTGGGATTTGCCAATCCTTACCGATTCTGGTGGTTATCAGGTGTTTTCGCTTTCGGATAGTCGCAAAATGACCGAAGAAGGGGTGAGGTTCAAATCTCATATCGATGGCAGTTATCATTTTATTTCACCTGAAAAATCTATGGAAATCCAAAGGCAAATTGGGGCAGATATTTTTATGGCGTTTGATGAATGCACACCTTATCCTTGCGAATACAACCAAGCCAAAGCCTCTATGGAAATGACGCATCGTTGGTTGAAAAGATGTATAGATTGGTGTAAAGAAAATCCTGAAATCTACGGACATAAACAAAGGCTTTTCCCAATTGTGCAAGGTTCTACTTATTCGGATTTGAGAAAAATTTCCGCAGAATTTATTTCTGAACAAAATGCCGAAGGCAACGCTATTGGCGGACTTTCCGTAGGAGAACCAGAAGAGGAAATGTACAGAATTACCAATGAAGTTACGGATATTTTACCAAAAGAAAAACCACGTTATCTGATGGGGGTTGGTACACCTTGGAATATCTTGGAAAGCATCGGACTCGGTGTAGATATGATGGATTGTGTAATGCCAACCAGAAATGCCAGAAATGGGATGCTTTTCACTTGGCAAGGTGTCATCAATATAAAAAATGAAAAATGGAAAAACGATTTTTCTCCGTTGGACGAGTTTGGGACGAGTTTTGTAGATAAAGAATATTCCAAAGCGTATGTGCGACATTTGTTTGTTTCCCGAGAATATTTGGGCAAGCAAATTGCATCGGTTCACAATTTGGCGTTTTATTTGGATTTGGTAAGAGTTGCCAGAGAGCATATTTTAGCAGGAGATTTTTACCAATGGAAAGATTCCGTAATTCCTATTTTAAAACAAAGACTTTAGTTTTTTTTAAGTAAAAAATAATCGTACAGAACCTTGAATTTTAAATTTTAAAACCTTAAACTCAATTCGTATCTATGCCAATCATCGACCGATATATCATCAAAAAATATTTGGGAACACTTGGGTTTATGCTCTTGCTGTTGTCTATTATTGTGGTGGTTATCGATGTGCAACAAAAATCTCCAAGAATAGAAGGCAATGGCTTTGCGGTCAGTTATTTTTTAATCAATTTCTATCCGTTTTGGATGATTTATTTGGTCATCACTTTTATGTCGATTTTGGTATTTATTTCCGTCATTTATTTCACTTCTAGAATGGCAAACAATACCGAAATTGTAGCTATTATAAGTAGCGGAGCCAGTTTCCATCGTTTTGCCAGACCATATTTTATTACTTCGGGACTTATTGCGATTTTTGCATTGGCAATCAATCATTTCGCTTTGCCTTGGGCTAATGTGCAGAAAAACAAATTAGAAGTTTACACCTATAATAATGTGGATAAAGAAAAGATTTTAGGAAATACCGAAATCGCCACAAGACTTTCTCCTACGGAATATATTTTCATTAATAATTATAATCGTAAAGAAAAACGAGGCTCGAGTTTTTTATTTCAAAAATTTGATAAAAACCGAAAGCTGATACAAGAAATTTCAGCCAACGAAATTTTTTGGGAAGAGAAGAAAAAAGTCTTTGTAATTAATAATTATTTGGAGCGAAAAGCCTCTAAAAACGATACCGAAATTATTGCCAATGGGGACACCAAAGAATTGAATTTCGGACATTCCCCCGAAGAGCTTTTCCCCGATGAACTTCTTGGGCAGAATAAAACCACTCCCGAATTGTTGAAACTCATAGAGCAAGAAAAAATAAAAGGAAACAAAAATCTAAACTTTTTCCTAAACGAGCTTCATCAGCGTACATCAATGCCTGTGGCGATTGTCATTCTCACGATTTTAGCGTTGTCTTTATCTTCACAAAAAAAACGTGGCGGTTTGGGACTCAATCTTGCCATTGGGATTACTTTGGCGTTTGTATTTGTTTTTTCTTTCGAGGCTTTGAAGGTGGTTTCCGAGAGCAATACACTTTCGCCAATGCTTGCGATGTGGATGCCGAATATCGTATTCGGACCATTGGCAGCAATTCTTTATTTCAGAAGAGCCAATCAGTAGAGCAGTTGTATTTCCTTGTGATAAAACTTTTGCAGACCATCGTTTTCCAAATCCACCCAAAGGAAACCATTTTCGTCCGCCGATTTTATTATGCCATTTTGTCGCATTTCGCCGATTTCAAAAACCGAAATAATATTGGAACGATAAAGATGAGCATTGTAGTTATTTAGGATTTCATCATCATTTTTTTTAATGAAAATCTGCTCGGTTATTGTTTTGTGAAAATCTTGGGTAAACTCCTCCAAATCCATTTTCAAACCTGTTTGCGTAAGAAGCGAACCGGCTTTTGGTAGATGCTCGAACTGGGTTTGCAAAAGATTAATTCCCACGCCAATCACATAATAATCGTGTTCCAGGTGTTTACTTTTTTCAATTAAAATTCCCGAAACTTTTTTATTTTTAATGATAATATCGTTCGGCCATTTTATTTGCACTTCGGTTTTGGTCAAATTGGCAACAAAATCCCGAATAATTGTAGCGGTACGATAATTGAATAAACTACCCGACAACTCAATTTCCGAAGTTTTTATGGCTAAGGAATAAGCAAGATATTCACCCGATGGCGATTGCCATTTATTACCGTATTGTCCTCTGCCTTGTCTTTGGTCGAACGTGTAAACGGCTAAGGCTGTGACGTTTTTATTAATGAAACTAAAAACATCATCCATCGTGGAATTGCTATTGTTGAGATAATGAACAGGAAACATTTATGAAAAATTTAATATTTTAAAGCTCTAAAAAACAGCGGAAAATACACAAAAAAATAATAAATTTGCAAATTAGACTATTTTTTGAATGAATAAAGATACACAAAAACAACAACTAATTGATAAAATCGTAGAATCCATACAGGATACGAAAGGCGAAGATATAAAAATTTTCGATTTATCAAACATAGAAAATGCCGTGGCAGAAACGTTTATTATCTGCAGCGGAAATTCTAATACACAGGTAAACGCCATCTCTGGAAATATAGAAAAAAAAGTGCGAAACGAACTGAAAGAACGCCCTTGGCACGTGGAAGGAACGGAAAATGCAATGTGGGTGCTGATGGATTACGTTTCCGTAGTGGTGCATATTTTCCAAAAACAAATCCGAGATTATTACGAAATCGAGGAACTTTGGGGAGATGCCAAAATAACGACAATAGAAGATTTAATATAAATGAAAAGAGGCGAAAAAACCTCGAAAAGTAAAACGAAATAAATGAACAACAAAGGATTTAATTGGTTTTTCCCGATTGCCATAGCGGTCATTCTTTTTTTCTTTTTGCAACCGATGCTCTCCGAGTCCGAAGGTCCGAAAATAGATGAAGAAAAGTTTTTCCAATTGGTGAAAGAAGGGAAAGTAAAGGAAGTAGTGGTTTATAACGATGTGAATAAAGCAGATGTTTTCCTAACCAAAGAAGCACAAACGGCACTTGTAAAAAACGATTCTAATAAAGAAAAAAATCCGCTTGCGGCATTCAATTTTCAACAAGGGGCAGATTACTCTTTTTCCTATGGCGACAAAACTTTGCTTTTGGAAGCGTTTAGAGATTTGAAAAAAGCCGACCCAAGCATCACAACAAAAATGGATTACGGTAATGCCAAAAATCCACTAACAGAATTATTTTTCACCATTTTTATTTGGATTGCTGTCATCGGGATATTTTATTATTTTCTTTTCAGAAGAATGGCAGGCGGAGGCGGTCCGGGAGGACAAATATTCTCCATCGGGAAATCTCGTGCCAAGCTTTTCGATGAAAAGGAAAAAATACAAGTTACCTTCAAAGATGTAGCAGGATTAGAAGGAGCAAAAGAGGAAGTGCAAGAAGTTGTAGATTTCCTAAAAAACTCCGAGAAATATACTAAACTGGGTGGTAAAATCCCGAAAGGTGTTCTTTTGGTTGGCCCTCCGGGAACTGGTAAAACGCTATTGGCAAAAGCTGTTGCAGGTGAAGCTAAAGTACCATTTTTCTCACTTTCGGGTTCAGATTTTGTGGAAATGTTCGTGGGAGTTGGGGCTTCTAGAGTAAGAGATTTATTTGCTCAAGCCAAAGCAAAATCGCCCGCCATTATTTTCATTGATGAAATAGATGCCATCGGTAGAGCAAGAGGCAAAGGCAATTTTACAGGAGGAAATGATGAGAGGGAAAATACTTTAAATCAGTTGCTTACCGAGATGGATGGCTTTGGTACAGATACCAATGTTATCGTAATGGCAGCTACCAACCGTGCCGATATTTTGGATAAAGCATTGATGAGAGCTGGGCGTTTCGACCGTTCTATTTATGTAGATTTACCAGAATTGCACGAGAGAAGACAAATCTTTGATGTCCATTTAGCAAAAATAAAATTGGAAGAAGGTTTGGATAGAGATTTTCTTGCCAAGCAAACTCCAGGTTTTAGTGGGGCAGATATTGCTAATGTTTGCAACGAAGCCGCTTTGGTTGCAGCAAGAAACAACCACGATTTTGTAACAAAACAAGATTTCTTAGATGCCGTAGATAGAATTATCGGCGGTTTGGAAAAGAAAAATAAAGCCATAAAACCATCTGAAAAAAGAAGAGTAGCCTACCACGAAGCGGGACACGCTACTATTTCTTGGTTGGTAGAACATGCTGCACCGCTTTTAAAAGTAACCATTGTGCCGAGAGGTCGCTCTTTGGGAGCAGCTTGGTATTTGCCAGAAGAACGTTCGCTTACAACTACTGAACAAATGTTGGATGAGATTTGTGCTACATTGGGAGGTCGAGCAGCCGAGCAAACTATATTTGGTAATATTTCCACAGGAGCACTTTCCGATTTGGAGAGAGTAACCAAACAAGCACAAGCTATGGTAACTATCTATGGGCTAAACGATAAGGTGGGAAATATTTCCTACTACGATAGTTCGGGACAAAGCGAATACAGTTTTGGCAAACCTTATTCCGAGGAAACGGCTAAAATGATAGATGGTGAAATTTCTAAAATTATAGAAGGACAATACCAACGTGCATTGCAAATCCTTACCGATAACCAAGATAAATTAGATGCTTTGGCACAAAAACTTTTGGAAAAAGAAGTCATTTTCCGAGAGGATTTGGAAGATATTTTTGGCAAAAGAGCTTGGGATCCGGAATTAACCGAAACACCTGTAAGTAGCAATATAGAACAGCAACAAACAGAAGAAAAAGAAACGGAAAATACCGAAGACCAAAATCCGCAAACGGTATAAAAATGTAGCAGTCCTGATTGTTTCATCACAAAGCAATCAGGATTTTGCATTTTGAAGAAAGAAATAAGAAAATTCGTCGGGTTTATACATTTTTATAGTATCCGATAAAATATATTTTCTATTTTTGTGTTAAGTAATGATAATTAAATAGTATATAACATTGAGTCTGTTTAAGAAGTTTTTCAGTAAGATTTTGAACCAGCCGGAGGAGGAAGACGAGAACGACATCGTAAAACTTGGTGACCAGCTGAAAAATGCGGATTTGGATTATAAATTCGCACAGTTGTTTACGCATTCTGGCGGATTTTTTAATTATTGCCAAGACGAGGCAGAGGCGTTACAAACGCTTAATCAGATTATAAAAATAGAAGGTGTCAATTCTGTATTTTGTTGGGACGAGGATTTGAAAAATTTTCTAAATGTTTTGAAAACTCCCTATACAACAGAGTTGGAGCTCTCTAATGATGCTGCACTAATTACCTGCGAATATCTAATCGCTTACGATGGTAGGATTATGCTTTCGCATAATAACATCCTGCACTATCATTCTTCCAGATTACCAGAAAGGATTATTATGATGGCAAATGTTTCGCAGATTGTAACCAATCTTGGGGATGCAATGATGAAAGTGAAAAGTAGAAAAAGTACGCTGAAAAATCTAACATCCATCAGCGGAAATCAGTCCAAATTAGATACTCCGAATAAAGATAATACAAAACTTTTCTTACTTTTGTTGGAGGATTAGAACTACTTTTTTTATTGATATTAAATAACAAAATTTTGGATAAAAATTTATTACAGCGTCTTGTTTTCGGTTTCCTTTATGGGCTTGTGGTCATCCTTTGTACTACGCCTTTGGGAGCGGAATATATTGGCAAAATATTTCCCGATATTCGCCAAAGCCAATTGTATTTTGGGCTAATGGCGTTTTTTGTAGCAGCTGGCACTTGGGAATGTGTAAAGGTGATGAAATTCAGTAATAGTTGGGAGCGTTTCGTGGTTTTTCCTTTGGCGGCTTATGTTTTTTATATATTTAGCAAACGCTATTTTGCACACGGTTTTTACTACAATTTCAATTTGTCGGATATATTATCACTTTTCTTAGTTTTAATTATTGTTGTTACTTTATTTAGGTTTAAACACGAGTTGAGGTTCGATAGCGGTAAACTTATTTTTACCGTCATTTATGTGGCCCTTACTTTTGGCTTTGCGTTGGGATTGCCGAAATTTAACAGTTCAGGAGAATTTACCTTAGAAGCATTTATGTTATTTGTTTTGATTTGGGCGAGCGATTCTTTTGCTTATTTTAGTGGCAGGTTGTTTGGTAAGCATAAAATGGCACCTACAATTTCTCCGAAAAAAACTTGGGAAGGTTTTGCAGGAGGCGTGGTTCTAACCTTAATTTTTGCTTATTTTATAGAAGATTATTACACCGATTTAAGAGGAAATTGGATGGTTGTAGGATTTTTGGTTTCCATATTTGCACCGCTTGGCGATTTGGTAGAAAGCCAACTGAAAAGGATTTTTGGTGTAAAAGACAGCGGAAATATTATCCCGGGACACGGTGGTATTTTGGATAGGTTGGATAGTTTTATCATCTGTGCACCTGTTGTATATTTGTATTTTATTTTAGACAAATTCATTTAAGAATTATGAAACTACACAAAGAATCGAAAGGCACTATTATTTTCGCAAGTATTGTATTTGCAATCGTGGCATTTTTATCCGTTTATTTTTTAGAGGCTTGGTCGCTTCTCATCATCATTCCTTTACTTATTATTTACGGTTTGGTATTTTGGTTTTTCAGAGTTCCGAATAGGGAAATTATCGACCATAAGGAAAATATTATTGCTCCCGTAGATGGCAAAGTTGTGATGATAAAAGAAGTAGAGGAAAATGAATTTTTGAAAGAAAAAGCCATACAGATTTCCATATTTATGTCACCACTTAATGTGCATATTTGCCGTTATCCTGTTTCCGGGAAAGTCATTTACAAAAAATATCATCCAGGAAAATATTTAGTAGCTTGGCACGAGAAATCTTCCACCGAAAACGAGCGTACAACCGTTGCGGTAGAAAGCCCAATGAACCATAAAGTCGTATTTCGCCAAATCGCAGGTTACGTCGCACGCCGAATTGTCTTCTATTGTAATGAAGGCGATACTGCAAAAGCTGGACACGAATTTGGGTTTATAAAATTCGGTTCTCGTATGGATGTGTTTCTCCCATTAGATACCGAAATTGTTTGCAAAATCGGTGATAAAACCAAAGGCGGAATAGATGTAATTGCTAAGATGAAAGAGCAATAATTCTACATTAAAAAAAAATAAAATAGAAAATACCTTCATTGGTCTTTTTATTCAATATAAATTTCGGAAACTGAACTCAGGTTTCCGAAATTTTTTTTATCTTGCACCAAACAAAATTCAATATGAAATTGTCCCGATATTTATTAATGATTATTTCCACCGTTTTTTTATTCATCTCTTGTAAAGAAGAATTGAAAAACAAGCAACAGGAAATACAAAAACGAGAAGATTCTTTATTCGCCAAAGAAAAAAGATTTGCCCTGAAAGAAGCCGAGTACACCAAACTTCTGAAAATGAGGGACAGCATTATCGCAACCAGAGACAGCACAAATATAATTTCCCTACCTGTAAATATCGATGGAAAGTGGAATGGCAGAGTAGTCTGCATAGAATCCAACTGCCAAGATTATGTGGTAGGAGATACTCGTGTAGATGAATGGGAAATTATCGTGGAACAAAATGAGGTTACGCTAAAAGACATTAACAAAGCGGGAGTTGTACGAGTTTACAAAGGTCAATACGATGGTTCTGTAATCCGAGTAACATCCAGTAGCGATCCCGAAGCGGAGAAACAAAGAACTTTCAAAATAGAGTTGAATTCCATAGAGGAACGCAAGATTTCCGGCATCCGAGAGGTACAGGTGAACAACGCTTGCTCGTCCAAATTTTCTATAGAACTTACACGCCAAAAATAATCTTATGCTAACGATACTTAGTGCAAATCATTTTACACTACCCATAGAAGATCCAGTACTGAAATTCTTGGTCATTCTTATCATTATACTTTTTGCCCCGATTTTATTGAATAAAATAAAAGTGCCGCACCTTATCGGGCTGATTATCGCAGGTGCAGTTATTGGTCCAAATGGGCTGAATGTTCTCCCCAGAGATGCCAGCGTTATCGTAATCGGCACAACGGGATTGCTGTTTATTATGTTTTTGGCAGGTTTGGAAATAGACCTCACAGAGTTTAAAAAAAATAAATGGAAAAGCATAGGATTTGGAATGTACACCTTTACCATACCTTTGGTTTTTGGGATTGCAACAGGCTATTATATTTTAGGATTTTCTTTGCTCACGGCAGTTTTATTTGCCAGTTTATTTTCCTCGCATACGCTTATTTCTTATCCGTTGGTCAGCAAATTGGGGATTTCCAAAAACAAATCTGTAAACATTACCGTTGGTGGAACAATGATTACCGATATCCTTGCCCTACTCGTTTTAGCAGTCTGCGTTGGGATGTCTCAGGGCGAGGTTACTTCTGCATTTTGGATTAAATTATCTGTTTCCGTGCTTTTATTTGGTGCAGTAGTTTTATTCGGATTTCCTATCATTGGGCGTTGGTTTTTCAAAAAAGTAGATGACAAAGTTTCGCACTTTATTTTTGTTTTAGTAATGATTTATCTTGCGGGTTTGTTTGCAGAACTTGCAGGCATCGAAGCGATTATCGGGGCGTTCCTTGCAGGGTTGGCTCTTAATAGATTAATACCTCATACCTCTGCTTTGATGAACCGAATAGATTTTGTAGGAAACGCTATTTTCATTCCTTTTTTCTTGATAAGCGTAGGAATGATTATCGATTTCAAAGCCTTTATAAAAGATTTTGAAACGATAAAAGTTGCTACTGTAATGACGGTTATTGCTATCGGAACAAAATATTTGGCAGCGGTTGCTACGCAAAAAACCTTCCGTTTATCTAAGGATGAAGGGAATTTGGTTTTCGGGCTTTCTACCGCATCGGCAGCTGCAACTTTGGCTGCGGTAATGGTCGGTTACAACGTAATTATCGGAGAAAATGAAAACGGCGAACCAATAAGACTTTTGAACGAAAGCGTACTAAATGGGAGTATCCTCATGATATTGGTATCGTGTACGGTTTCCTCTTTCGTGTCGCAAAAAAGTGCCCAAAATATTGCCGATGCCGAGAACGAAAATCAAATTTCTGAAGGTAATGATAATGAGGAAAAAATCCTCTTAGCAATCAATTACGCTGATACGGTAGAACCAATGACCAATTTGGCATTGCTCACAAAATCCAAAAACAATAAGGATAATCTATTCGCACTAAATATCATTAATGAAGAGAAAAACGAGTCTTCGGAAAAACACGCAGAAAAACTCTTGCACAAAGCAGAAGAAATTTCAGCGGCTGCAGATTTACAACTTAATACTTTGATGAGATATGACTCGGATGTCATTAATGGAATTAATAATGAGATTAAGGAGCATAAAATTTCCGATCTTATTATTGGTGTAGATTCCGAGAAGGGCTTTTCCTCATCTTTTGTTTATAATTTGTACAACGGCTATCTGAATAACGAATCTACCAATGTTTTGGTTTATCATTCCGTACAACCGCTTTCTACAGTTCAGGTTTACCATACGGTAATTCCGGAGAATGCCCATAAGGAATCGGGCTTCTTCCACGCATTGCTTAGGATTTGGAATATCTCCCGAAACTCTGGAGTGAAACTGGTATTTTATATGGAGGAAAGCACAATGAAAATCCTCGAAAATATTCAGAAAAAAGCAACCATAGATGCGGAATATATTATTTTCAAAAACTGGAAAGATTTGCCAAAAATTAGTGAGAAAATGAAAAATAATGAAGCACTTATCATTATGATGGCAAAGCGTACAATGG
>JAUNTR010000438.1 GCA_030538575.1 Cruoricaptor ignavus
TCTTTGCCTTTTAATGAATTTCCTGCGGTGGAAATTTTCTTGAAAAATTGGCTTGCGACATCGTTTTTCGTATCATCCGAAGTTGTATTGATGATGCTAAATTCCGCTTTTAGCGAAGTGATGAGTTGCACGACATTTCCGTCTTTCATAGCTTGTTTTTGGATTTCTAAAATAATGGGAAGATTGGATTTAAAAGTTCCTTTTCTATAATTTTCCTCCACTTTTTTCCATTGTTGGTCGTAATAATTTTGAGAAAAAAATGGAATGGATAACAAAAGGACTAAAAACAAAGTTAGTTTTTTCATATTTTTGACGGTTATTTGGGTAAAATGCAATTTTTAAAATTATCTAAACGATTCCTAATCGACAGCCAAATTTTTGTTGCCTTATCGGGAACATTATTTGCCACATTCTTTATGTTGAAACAAAATGTATTCCGTTTTGATGTGTTTGCTTTGGTTTTCATTACTTATTTCAACGGATATTTGTACACGAAATTTCAAAATCAAAACAAGTTACACAAAATACTGTTTATCAATATATTATCATTTGCCATTTGTGGTTTTATTTTTTATTTTCTCCCGAGTATTATTTTTTATAAATGGTTGCTGATTGCCATTCTTGGGTTGTTGTACAATTCTTTTTTTCTGGAACGCTACATTCGGGAAATCCCTTTGCTGAAAGTCTTTTACGTTGGTTTGGTTTGGGCTTTAATCAATGCTTGGCTTTGCCTTCCCGATTTTAATTCCCCTATTTTCATCATCAGTTTTTTGTATATTTCGGCATTGGTTTTACCGTTTGATATTCGGGATATGAGAGCGGATAATATCGTAACTTTCCCCAAAATTATCGGGATACAAAACACAAAATATTTGGCTTATCTGCTGATTTTTATCGCTAATTTATGTTCTATTTTTTGGTGCGAATTTGGATATAGTTTGGCTTTTTACCTTAGTTCAGTTGTTGCATTTATTCTTATTTACCACTCGGAAAACGAGAATAAGGAAAATTATTTTTCAGTTTTTGTAGAAAGTTGTTCTCTGCTTCCGTTTTTATTTTTAATTTTATTGGATTGATTTAATTCTTTATTTTTTAGAAATATTCGTGAAATTTCTAAGAAAAACAAACAGTTATAATTAATAGCAATCGCTTCATTTCGTATTATTTTCATTAAGATATATTGGTGTTCTCCCAAACCCATTTTGAAAATAAATACGATTGGTAAAAAAATCCCGATAGATGGTTTCTTTTTCTTTTCCTAAAAAAAGTTTAAATCCTGTTCTTTCATTTTGATAGACTCTATTGAAAGGTTTAGGAATAAATAGTTTTACATTTTCACTCATATTTTTTAGTGCAATCGAATCTAATTGCTTTTCCGATAAGTTATTGTAAAGAGAACTCTGCGTTATTTGTGCTTTACCAAAACACCAAAAAAAACTAAAACTATACAATATTTCATAATATAACTCGATAATAGATTAGAAAGAAAATTTAGCCGTTCAATTTTTTATAATTAATGCCCTACTTGTTGTTCATCCAAATATAATACATTTTTCTCGATTTGCAATTTTTTTTAATCCATCCAATTTCAATCATTTTTATTTTTAATTTTATTGAAGTAAT
>JAUNTR010000439.1 GCA_030538575.1 Cruoricaptor ignavus
TAATGATTTTATTTCAAAAAATATAATTCCAGTAGTTTGTGCTGTAAGTTTAAGTGATGAATTTCAACTCCTTAATACGAATGCGGATACAATGGCAATGGAAATCGCCAAAGCGATGACGCAAAATTTCAAAGTACATTTAATCTACTGTTTCGCGAAAAATGGCGTTCTGAGAGAAGTAGAAAACGACAATTCCGTTATTGAAATTCTCGATAAAAAAGAAGTAAAAAAAATGCAAGAATCAGAACAAATTACTGATGGAATGCTCCCCAAATTAACTACCGCATTTACTGCATTATCAAGTGGAGTTTCGGAAGTGAAAATCATTAATAGCGAGGCTTTAAAGCATTATTTCAATAATGAAAAAACAGGAACAACAGTCATTTTAAACTGATGGAATATTTAAAAAAAGAAGCAAAAGAATTTCTGAAAAATTTGATTAAAACGCCTTCGTACAGTAGGGAAGAAGACGCTACGGCTTTGGTTATAGAATCTTATTTGAAGAAATACGACATCCCTTTTCAAAGGAAAAAAAATAATATTTGGGCGAAAAATTTTTTCTTTGATGAAAGTTTGCCGACTATTCTCCTCAACTCGCATCACGACACGGTAAAACCCAACCAATCTTATAGAATCGACCCGTTTTCCGCTTTGGAAGAAAATGGCAAAATTTTCGGTTTGGGAAGTAATGATGCTGGAGCTTCTTTGGTTGGACTTTGGGCGACTTTCGTTTATTTTTTCAATCAAAAATTAAAGTACAATCTTATTTTTTCTGCAACAGCAGAAGAGGAAATTTCTGGAAAAAATGGCATTGGAAGTATTATACAAGATTTGGGAAATGTAGATTTTGCCATCGTGGGAGAACCTACCAATATGGATTTAGCCGTGGCGGAAAAAGGTTTGGTCGTCATCAATTGTCGAGCAAAAGGCACGGCTTCGCACGCCGCTCATATCAACCACGACAATTCCATCTACAATGCGTTGGACGATATACAGAAAATCCGAAATTATAAATTCCCAAAAGTGTCCGAAATTTTGGGTGACGTAAAAACGACTGTTACGATTATTAATGCAGGTTCGGCACACAATGTTGTTCCCGATTTTACCGATTTCACGATAGATGTACGAACCAACGAACATTATTCCAATACTGAAATTGTAGATATTTTCAAAGGTTTTTTGAGTTCCGAAATTCAACCGAAATCACTAAGACTCAATTCATCAAAAATCAATCTCGACCATCCGATAGTTCTTGCTGCGAAAAAAGAAAAATGCCAACTTTATGGTTCGCCAACGATTTCTGACCAAGCATTAATTCCTTTTAATTCTGTAAAAATCGGTATCGGAGAATCCAAGCGTTCGCACACAGCAGACGAGTTTATTTTTGTAGAAGAACTGGAAAACGGCATCGAAAAATATATTACTATTCTTAATTATTTATTACGTATTTAATAACAAATAATTTAAAATTTAATAAAATTTATATTTTAATTAAAGAATGAAGATTTACACATTTCGTAAAATTATTAAGTAAAAACCAATTTAATCATAATTAAAGGATTGAATTAAAAAAAGAGAAAAATGAAAAATAATAAACTTTGGGCAAAAGATTCTGCCAACC
>JAUNTR010000440.1 GCA_030538575.1 Cruoricaptor ignavus
GCTTTGCCTTTTACATTCCACCAAAAAGCACTCCAACCGCCTCGCAATTCTTTTATGATTTCGTACACGGTTTTTCCCGTTGCTCGGTTCATTAGTTTAGCAAAAACTTGTCCTTCGCTGGTTGTTAAATCCCGAAGTCGGGCTTCGTACTGGGCTGCTAATTCAGCTTGTTTTTGTCGGGAAAATTTTCTTTTTTCCGCCGAGTTCATCGTGCTAAGTTGCACATTCAAATCCCTATATTGTTGCAATGCAGTAAGAAAAAGCGGATAAACCCGATTGAGTTTTTTATTTAAGAAAAAATAATAATTGCGATCGAGTTGATTGTTGAAATGTATCTTTTTATGAAGAACCAATTCATCCATCACAACTATGGTTTCTCCGTTTATTTCGTATATTTTCGCCTTTTGCCTTTCATCATAATAAAATTTATGACCGTACTCGTCGGTTTGCAAAAGTTCTGGTGCATATTGGCTAAGAGGTCTCGCAATGGTATCATTCTGTCCCAAAGCGTAAATTCCTAAAAAAAGAAAGAATATGTATATGGTTTTATTAAAATTCATTATTTTTACGGGCAACAAACTAAAATTTGAACCTATCAAAAATTATTCCTTTTTATGAAATTTCAAAAAAAATCATTAAAATTTTTAGAAGAATATCTGAATACCGCTTCTCCTACAGGTTTTGAGAGAAACGGACAAGAGGTCTGGATGAATTATCTGAAACCTTTTGTAGATGAAATAAAAATTGACCACTATGGTACGTGCTACGGCATCATTAATCCTGAAGCAGAGTTTAAAGTTGTAATTGAAGCTCATGCCGATGAAATTTCTTGGTATGTGAATTATATTACCGATGATGGTCTCATCTATGTTATCCGAAATGGAGGTTCTGACCAAAGTATTGCACCATCCAAAGTGGTAAATATCCACGGAGAAAAAGGCGTGGTAAAAGGCGTTTTCGGTTGGCCAGCCATTCATACCAGAGTAGCGAACCAAAATGAACCAACCCCGAAAATAGAAAATATTTTTATAGATTGTGGAGCGATTTCTAAACAAGAAGTGGAAGATTTGGGAATCCACGTTGGGTGTATGATTACTTATCCCGATGAGTTTTTCGAGCTAAATGACCGCTATTTTGTTTGTCGTGCATTGGATAACAGAATTGGTGGATTTATGATTGCCGAAGTGGCTAAGTTGTTGAAAGACAACAAGGATAAATTGCCTTTTGGTTTATATATCGTAAATTCTGTGCAAGAGGAAGTTGGGCTTTACGGTGCAGATATGATTGCCGATACCATAAAACCGAATATCGCAATTATTACGGATGTTACGCACGATACCACAACCCCAATGATTGAAAAGAAAAAAGAAGGAGACCAAAAATGTGGTAACGGACCTGTGGTATTTTTCGCTCCGAGCATTCATCACAACATTCGGGAACTGATTTTGGAAACGGCAAAGGAAAAAGAAATCCCTTATCAGCGTGCAGCAGCCAGCCGAGCAACAGGAACGGATACCGATGTTTTCGCACATTCCAATGGTGGTGTACCAAGTGCCTTAATCTCGCTTCCGTTGCGTTATATGCATACTACGGTGGAAATGGTGGCAAAAGAAGATGTG
>JAUNTR010000441.1 GCA_030538575.1 Cruoricaptor ignavus
GTATAAAAACTATCTGAAATGCCAACATTGAAATATTGGACTGGGAAATCTATCCACCAATATTAAAATATTGGTCTCGGAAATCGGTCAGCCCTGCGGGCTTTGGTGGCTGGTTATTAAAAGATTGTGTAACTTTTTAACTCGTGTTATCATTTAACTTTCATATAACGATTCGCATTTAACCTTATAACTATGTACTTTTTTAAATTAACTTTAAATTTTAAATTAAGAAAGTGGACATTAAAGTTTCTATGCTTATCTTCGCAAAAATTTTTGTTTTGAAAAATATTTTCCGAAATGCGATTAACAGCCAAATGGTTTTTTACAGATATTTCCGTAGGAAAGGCTGGAAACGTTTTTTGAAGGAAAATATCCTGGAAAGCGAAGGTAGCAGAAAGACGAAAGCACAATCGGTTGCTTTGGGTGTTTTTATTGGGTTTTCGCCATTTTGGGGATTTCATACATTTTTGGCATTATCGCTATCGGTGTTTTTTAAACTGAATAAGGTTCTTACGTTTATGAGTTCGCAGATAACGCTTCCTCCGTTTATTCCGTTTGTTATTTTTGCATCGCTAATGGTTGGTGCACCGATTGTTGGTGGACGCACGGATTTTGGAAACCAAGAGTTTAATCTTGAAATGGTGAAAAACAACCTCATACAATATGTGGTGGGAAGTTTAATTTTGGCAACATTGGCTTCTTTATTTTTTGGTTTTCTTACTTATTTTCTTTTAGGGAAAAAGCGATGATGTTTTTATAATTAATTAGCCGTAGTTCGCAAAGCTCCCGAAGTGAAATTTGGTACATTTCGCAGCCAAGCATTGTTTATCCAATAGATATCTTGCTCTCCCAAAAAATCATTCCCCATAATGGTATCATAATTAGTGATGACATTCGGATTATCTTCTTTCCTAATTGTAAAAAGAACCCGTGAAGTCGAATTTTCAATTCCATCCCCAAAATCATATTGTTGTACCCCTGAATTGGTAAACCAGTTACCATTAGGAAGAGTATTAATACATATATATTGATTAGTATAGCGAGCATTTTGCATCTCGGTTCTCACATTTCCATTTTCCCCACTTAGGAGTGGGTAAAAAACACCTCTATAAGCAATCCCACTCGGACAAGCCGTATTACGAAATAGTCTCCCCTCTGGATAAATCAGTGTACGACCATTTTGTATAGCCGTTCTCATACCAATATTATTTGCAAAGTACACCTGCTCCCCAAGAACCCATTTTTGTCCATCATAGAACAGTACCTCCCCAGACATAGTCCTCGCAATACTTAAATCTTCGGGTAAAATAGTTCCATTGGCTATTTTCGAACTGGTTACAGCGTTGTTGGCAATGGTCGTTGTATTGCCATTTTGAGGTGCTGTAACGTCGCCTGTAAGTGCAGCTCTTTCTACGGTATTATTATAAATGATATTGGTTGTAGAGTTAGCCAAAGGAGGTGGTGTTATTTTTTCCCAGTCTGCACCGTCCCAAAAATAAAAACCTTCGGCATCTATCTTGGCAACTTTTGTTGCAGTTCCTGTGTAGGTAATGTTGTTCACATAAACTAATGTGGATACTTCGGGATTTATCATCTTAGCCACCCTGTT
>JAUNTR010000442.1 GCA_030538575.1 Cruoricaptor ignavus
ATGGAATTTTTTGGTTCTTTCATTATGCGAACCATAGTTTCTTTGGTTAGGCTATCTAAATAGGTAACGATAGGGAAACGCCCTAACAACTCGGGAATTAAACCAAATTTCCGTAAATCTATCGCATTGATTTGGCTAAGGATATAATCGTCCTCTTCGGTTTTGTTCAGTTTTTCAGCACTAAAACCTATGGCTTGTTTATTTAGTCTTCGTTCAATGATTTCCTTAATTCCATCAAATGCTCCACCTGCAATAAACAAAATATTTTGCGTATTTACTTGGATGTATTTTTGGTCAGGATGTTTTCTTCCGCCTTGTGGTGGGACATTTACAATGCTTCCTTCCAACAGCTTCAATAAACCTTGCTGCACGCCTTCCCCTGAAACATCTCTCGTAATGCTTGGGTTGTCAGATTTTCTGGCAATTTTATCTATCTCGTCTATAAAGACAATGCCTTTTTCAGCTTTTTCTACATCGTAATCGGCAACCATCAGAAGTCGGGAAAGTATGCTTTCTACATCTTCGCCCACATAACCAGCTTCGGTAAGTATTGTTGCATCTACAATACAAAACGGAACGTTCAACTCTCGTGCGATGGTTTTTGCCAAGAGGGTTTTTCCTGTACCTGTTTCGCCAATCATAATGATGTTGGATTTTTCTATTTCCACCTCACGGTTTTCTTCCTGTGCGTGCAATAATCTTTTATAATGATTGTAAACAGCAATGGAAAGTTGTTTTTTGGCTTGGTCTTGTCCGATGACATATTTATCCAAAAACGATTTTATTTCCTTTGGTTTTTTCAGTTCCTCCAAGTTCATTGCAGGATTTCCATTATTTCCTTTTGCAGTGTCCTTTACTATATTGTGTGCTTGTTCTATGCAGTTTTCGCAGATAAAACCATCTTGCCCTGAGATGAGCATTTGCACTTCATTTCTTTTTCTTCCACAGAAGGAACATTGGTTAGGGTTCATTAATTAAAGGTTTTTAGGTTCAAGGTTTTCGGGTTCAAAGTTCAAGGTTTCGGGTTCAAGGTTTAAAGTTTCGGGTTTAAAATTCCTCTTCGACTTCGCTCAGAGGGGCAATTCAAAATTCAAAATCCAAAACTCAACATTTTTGTGCGTTTACAATGGCATTTTGGATTTCTTGGTATTCAGCGGGAGAAAGTTGTAATCTTTCATTACTGAAATTCAAATCATCTATTTGGTTCAGCGGAACGAGGTGAATGTGTGCGTGTGGAACTTCTAATCCTACCACAGCAACACCAACACGCACGCAAGGGATTGCGGCACCGATTTTCTTAGCAACCGATTGCGAAAATGCCCAAAGGTTCTTATATTCCTCGCTATCCAAATCGAATATCAAATCTACTTCCTTTTTTGGTATAACCAATGTGTGCCCTTTTGCCAAAGGCATTACATCTAAAAACGCCAAATGATGTTCGTCTTCAGCGATTTTATAAGCAGGGATTTCGCCGTTTACAATTTTAGAAAAAATAGAACTCATATTTTTAAAATTAAGATATTAAGAGGATTAAGAGATTAAGAAAATAGCGTTTCCAATTATTAATTATTAATTTTTCCTTATTAATTATCAAACTTTATTAATTAT
>JAUNTR010000443.1 GCA_030538575.1 Cruoricaptor ignavus
AATATTGAAAATGAATAACAAAAGTGTAGAAATGGTCGAACTGATTTACAAAGAGAAAGATATAGAAGAACAGCAAACCGATGAATTATCGGAATTATAGATTTTGTAAAAATTGAATCATTAACTGATAAATAGTGAATTTTATTTAAACTCTTAATTGCCTAATCCCTCAATCTATTAATCCCTTAATTTCTTAATCTCTTAATCTCTTATGAATAAACCTTTCTATAACATACACGATTACGAAGACCCAAAGCGGGAATACGAAGAAGATGTTTTGGTTTTGGAAGAAACCGATGAGCAGAATAAATTGGTACTTTGGAATGATGATTTTAATACTTTCGATTTCGTGATAGAATGTCTTATCGAAATCTGCAAACACACTTTGGAACAGGCAGAGCAATGTACGATTTTGGTTCATTATAAAGGAAAATGTACCGTGAAAACAGGCAATATAGAACTGCTAAAACCAATGCACGAAAAACTTGTTTCCAGAGGATTAACCAGCGAAATTGTTTGAGGTTATTGTATGTAACTTATTTTTATTTTAAAATCAACTTTGCTTTTTTATCAACAAAAAATTTAACCTAAGTTTAATATTGGTTACGCCTTTCGTTTGTAAATTTGCCGAAAAACCAAAGTTATCAAAACACAAGAAGATTTTCAGAGCGTATTCGAAAATTATTTCGATAAAGTAACCGCATTTGTAAGCAAAACAATACCTTGCAAAGACGATGTACAAGATGTGGTACAGAACACTTTTCTGCACGTTTGGAATTACTTCCAACCCAAAGATTCTATGCAGGATTACGAACCTGTGATTTTCAAAACAGCAAAGCAAGAAATCAGCAATTATTATCGTAAAAACAAAGCTAAAATTCCACTTATCGAGGAATTGGATTCTCTGCAAGATGTGGAAGACGAACAAGACCAAAATAGCGTAGAACATTTGCGTACCATAATTACCGACCTACTGTCGCAAATCCCAAAAAGGCGGGCTAAGTTTTTCATTCTCAATAAAGTATATAATATTAGTTATGCCAAAATTGCCGAACATCATAAAATTTCTAAAACCGCCGTAGAAAAACAAGTGAACAAAACCGTTGCTTACCTGAAAGCCAATTTGTAGCCATTATTAAGCAAATATTAACTTTATGTTAATTCGCATTTTTCAGGGTGTACGATTACATAAAACCTCCGTATTACATTATAGAAGAACAGATGAAAGATAAAGACTCGTGGGAAGCCCTTTGGGAATCTTCAAAAGAAAATCCGAAAAAAAGTGGAATTTCCAAATCCGAAGTATGGAATAATTTGAAGAAGGAAATAGAAAAGAAAAAAGCAAGGAAACGAATCATTAGCAAAACCATTTATGCAACAGCGGCTTGTGTTGTATTATTTTTCGGAGTTTTATGGTTTTGGAAACCGACTTCCGAAACTTTTGCAAAGGGAAATATAATACATATCGCAAAGCAAGATACAGTGAATGTAAAGCTAAAAGATGGGACTTTGGTAAAATTATTTCCTGGAGCAAAGATTGAAATAAATAACGATTTTGCAATAAACAACAGAAAACTAACCTTGGAAGGAGATGCGTTTTTTGAT
>JAUNTR010000444.1 GCA_030538575.1 Cruoricaptor ignavus
ACGGGCAACTGAATTTCCCTTACAAAAGATACCAAATACAACCCGTTTGGCGTGCTGATCGTCCGCAAAAAGGTAGGTTTAGAGAGTTCTACCAATGCGATGCCGATGTAGTGGGAAGCGAAAGTCTTTGGCAAGAAGTAGAGTTGGTTCAGCTTTATATTAAGTCTTTTCAGGAGCTTGGGATTTCTGTGAAAATACATATTAATAACAGAAAAATCCTTTCTGGTTTGGCGGAATTTGCCGATATTAGCCATCAGTTGATAGATTTTACAGTAGCGTTGGATAAGCTGGATAAAATAGGAAAAGATGGTGTGGTAAAGGAACTTACGGAGAAAAATATTTCTGCCGAAGCCATAGAAAAACTAAGTTTTTTGTTCGAGAAAAAATCACAAAATGAGGTTTTGGAAATCCTGAAAACCAATTTTGCAGAAATAGAAATCGGGAAAAGTGGAGTAGAAGAATTGGAATTTGTGCTACAACATTGCAAAACTTTGGGTATAGAAAACGAGTTGGTTTTCGATATTACGCTCGCACGAGGATTGGATTATTACACGGGAGCAATTTTCGAGGTGAAAGCCCAAAATGTGCAAATGGGCTCGATTGGTGGAGGTGGCAGATATAATAATTTGACCGAGGTTTTCGGGGTGAAAAACGTGCCAGGAATTGGGATTTCTTTCGGGTTAGATAGGATTTATCTTGTGATGGAAGAGTTGGGATTGTTCCCACAAGATACGCAAAAAACCACGCAATTTCTTTTTGCTAATTATGGAGAAACCGAAGCTCTGGAAGCCAGAAAAATTATTACAAAACTCCACAGCAAAGGTATTTCTGCGGAACTCTATCCCGATAATGCGAAACTAAAAAAACAATTTACCTATGCCGAGAAAAAAGGAATTCCGACTTTGGTTTTCTACGGCGAGCAGGAAATTGCCGATGGTAATATTACGTATAAAAACTTGGATTCGGGTGAGCAAAATACAGTTTCCTTGGACGAGTTTTTAAAATAAAATTTAGGAAAGAAAATAAGCATAAAAGAAATCCGATAAACAAACGTTCATCGGATTTCTTTCGTATATATGAATGTGAAACTAACTTTTATTTAGAAAAAAAGTTTAGAAGTTATTAATTGCTTTTTGGGCTTCATCTCTCACTTCTTCACCTTTGTTTTCTGTTTTTGCAGCAAACTCATTGGCTTTGTTTTGTACTTGCGAAGCTACGTCTTCTGCTTTGCTTTTCAATTCGTTACCCCATTTGTTTAGATTGTCTTTTGCGGTATTTATTTGGTCTTTTATTTTTTGTTGCTCTTCAGGAGAAGATTTTTTGTATTTCCACCAAGCCAACGCACCAAGTCCTAAAAGTGCCAATAATCCGTTTGTTTTATTTCCCATAATTTTTTGTTTTAAAATTGTTAATATTTTTTGTTGTTACAACTAATGTAAAATATGTGCCAAAAATAAAATTGTATTATTAAAATTATGTTAAAGTTTAGTTAAAGGAATAATGAAAAATGAATAATTAATAATAGCTTTTGGCTTACTGCTTATAGCCTATTGCTTCCAGCTTTTCCACTTGTCAGGCTGAGTGGAGTCGAAGCCTTTCTATC
>JAUNTR010000044.1 GCA_030538575.1 Cruoricaptor ignavus
TCACACAAAATCCTCAATATCAAAGTCCTCTTTACTTTTTGTAGGAGGACTTTTAAAATCCCTATCTAGTAGTTCAGAAACTCGTTGTCTAGTTTGTGGTAATACTTTTTCAATTTCGTTTAGTAATTCGGTATCACTGAGTTTTTTGGCTATTGAGGTAGCCTGTTGCTCTTCCTCTTTATCCAATTCTTTTTTAGTTAGCAAAGGCTCTACCTGTGCTAATTCTTCAAAGGATAATCCCGTAGCAAAATCCTCCTCCTCATTGGGCGTTCTCATGGCTCGTAGTTCATCTTCCTCATCTTCGTTGAGTTCTTTGCTAAATATCGCTTCTAAATCCTCGTCAGGAATTTGTGCTGGAATAGAAGTTTTCTTTGGTTCTGATTGTACCTTTATTGGTTTCTCTTTTGAAGATAATGACTCCGTAGTTTCTTGTACTGGTTCATCAATTTTGGGAGCAACAAATTTACTCTTACCTACCACTGTATAAAACTCTTCCTTTTTAGGTTTTGGGGGATTCCCACCCTTTAGATTAGACATTTTATTTTTTGGGCTTAAAAAGTTTCTTTCCCATAACAGAAAGAATATGATGATAAACAACAGGATAATTATAATCTTTTCCATAACTCAAAATATTGGTTTGTATTTGTCTTTAAATGCTTTTTTAATTTCCTTTTCATAGCGATTAAAATGGTCTTCTAACAGATTATCGAGATAATTATAAATGGATATTTTATCCTCCCCAATTACTTGCACAATTTGTACAATCCTGCGATGAAACTCAGGACGGATATATACTGACTTTCCATTTCTTGCTGAAGTTTCTCCAGAACTAAAAAACAAACTTTCATAGGTTTCTCCAGCTATCTTTTTGATTTTTGTTGTTTTTTGTTCAGGTTCGGATATGCTTGCAGGTTCTGTATTCTGAGTTTCGTTATCTGAAACAATCTCATCTTTAATGGGCTCTGATGGGCTAACAGAATCATTAACTACCGATAGTGCTTCTTTTTTTCCTGCCATTAGCTCCATTAGCTCGCTTTCGTTGATAGGATTTCTTTTCTTACTCATACTTCTATTATTTTTATAAATTCCTTAATGAAATCATCCAAATGACAACCACTCATTAGTCGTTCGTCTGCGGGTATCAAGGTAGAACGGAACACATATTTTTGGTTACCACTTCCATCTTTGCGGAAGCGTTTACTATCAGATATATAGCTTTCCATCATCGTGAGCTGGAGTTCTGCAATGACATTTTCATAAATTTTATACAATGGCGATTTTTCTCTCCCGTCCACTTGATTCCAAAATAGGTGAACTGATTTTATTTCGCTATCCATATTTTTAGCGATGATATTGGAAAGTACCTCTGTAAAACTGAGTGTACTTTCTATGACGACCCTATCGGCGGTGATGGGAGCAAAAATATGGTTGATGTGTGATAGAACAGTCAGAATCCCTGCGGTATTAACCGTTCCGGGCATATCGAATAACACCACATCAATATCATAGGGAGTTTGCGCGATGAACTCTTGTGCTTTTTGGAGTGCCTCACTAGATTTACAAGTAATAATTTGGTAGGCTTTTTTGTTAATCGTACTGAATTGTTCGTGAGCTTTCTGTTTAAAATACTCATTCTGCATCACGATTTTTAAGTCTTGTTCTCTCAAGTTACTAATGCTATGTTGTGGGTAATCACAATCGAATACCACTACATTGTAGCCCAACCGATAATGGAGTAAACTAGCTGCTAAAACTGTAAAAGTGGTTTTTCCTACGCCGCCCTTTTGAGTGGCGAAACTAACAAACTTGGGTTCTTTTTTCATACTTCTAATTTTTTAAATGATATTTATTTTTTGTAGTTATGTATATACTTATGCACATACTTATTCATATACATATTTACTTACATACGTCTATACATCGGTATTTATGTAGCTGAATATATCCTCACCTATACACATACATATTCATTTATCTATACACTTATTTACGTATATACTTACCTAAATAGGTAGCTACATATGTATGTACATACATCTATACAGACAAAGGAACGTCAAATAATAATACAGCTGAAAAAGGTAGTGTGTATTGGCATTCAGTGGCTTATTATGGCACACTAAAAACTATTGTTAGCCCATTGTTTATCCGTTGTTTTGCTATAAAAATAGAATAAGAGTTAGCCTCAAAAGGCAAGTGTTTTTTTCATAAAAATAAAAGCTATTCACAACACGAACGGCAGTGAGTGTTTTCTGTTCACCCGAACAGAGCAAGTTGTGTTTTGAGGCACCGAAAACCCATTTCGGCACTCAAAACCCACTTGTCCTTGCAGGAAGCTAAAATCCTTCCGAAGTCAGGATTTTTTGATATTAAAAATAGATATAAAATGAAAAAAGAAAATAAGCAACCATCACAAGGCGGTCGTCCAGAGAAATTAAATTCTCGTAAGCATCGCTATGTGTTTCGATTGAATGAACAAGAAAATGCTACGTTTTTATCTCTATTTGAGCAATCGGGCAAAACACATAAAGCCCATTTTATCACTTCTGTTTTGTTCAATCGGGAAATTAAAACCGTGAAAATTGATAAAACAGCCATTGATTTCTACACCAAACTCACCGAATTAAATGCTCAGTTTAGAAAGATAGGTGTCAATTATAACCAGATTGTGAAGATACTCTACCGCCATTTTTCTGAAAAAAAAGCGAGTGCATACCTCTTTAAATTGGAAGAGCAAACTAAAAAGTTGGCAGTTTTGAGCGAAGAAGTCAAACAGGTTACGCAAAATTTTGAGCTAAAACATCTAAAAAAATAAGTGCTATGGTGGCAAAAATTGGACGAGGAAGTAATCTTTTGGGGGTGCTTTTGTACAATTATGAAAAGGTGGAAGATGATAATGGCAATATCTTACACACGCATCATATGATACAACCTTTGGACGGAAAGTGGGACACCTCCATTTTAGCTCGTTCGTTTGAACCGTATTTGATAGCCAACCAAAGAACCGAAAAACCAATTCTACACATTTCTATCAATCCTGACCCAAAAGATGAAGTTTCGGACAATGACTTCAAAGAAATTGCTGCCGAATATATGCGAGAAATGGGTTACGGCAATCAGCCTTTTGTGGTATTCAAACATACCGATATTGAGCGAACGCATATTCACATAGTGTCAGTTTGTGTAGATGAACAAGGGAAGAAAATCAATGACGCTTTTGAAAAACGGAAATCAATGCGGATATGCCGTGCGTTAGAAGAAAAATTTGGCTTACAATCGGCATTAGATAAAAAGAGTGAGAAAGATAAAGTATTATTTCAGCCTGTGGATTATCGGAAAACAGCGATTAAAAATCAATTGGCTTCTATTGTTCGTTACATACATCAATATTATCAATTTCAAAGTCTGGGAGAATATACCGCCTTGCTCAGACTTTTGAATATTGGTACCGAAAAAGTGGAGGGCGAATTACACGGAAAACATCGGCGAGGATTGGTGTATTTTGCTCTAGATGAAAATGGACAGAAAGCAAGCCACCCCTTTAAATCCTCTTTGTTTGGCAAAAAGGCAGGGCTTTCATCATTGGAAAATCAAATGGAAAAGTATAAGTCTAATCTAAAAGAACAAGACAAATCGACTCTTAAACAACATATTAAAAATGCTTTAAAATCTACCCAAAGCAAATCCGAATTTATGAAGGCTTTACTTCCGCATAAAATATCGGTGGTGTTTCGAGAGAATGACCAAGGCAGATTATATGGTGTAACTTTTATCGACCATAATTCTCGTTGCGTTTGGAATGGCTCGCAACTAGGAAAGGACTTTTCAGCTAATTTCTTTCATCAATATTTTACCCAGCAAGAAGAAACTATTACGCCATTAAGCCAACAACCGCAATCCAATTACTCTGAAAAATTGAAAAATTCAGAAAATAATGACTTTCAAGAAACGAGCAATTACGGCTATGAATATGCTTACTCAACCATAAAGGCATTGTTTGGGTTTTTGCCTGAAGACCAAGGAGTTGATTACGAAGAAGAAGCTTTTATCAATCGTATGAAGTCGAGAGCTTTGATGCGCAAACATAAAACAAAATAGTTAAAAAAAAGGTTTTAAAAATCATTAAATCTATATAAAATGCAAAACGAAGACGATTTAAGAGGGCTGGCTAAGATTATGCAATTTATGCGCGCCGTCAGCGTAACGGTAGTGTTAATGCACCTGTATTGGTATTGTTATGGCTTTTTTGAACAACAGGGCTGGACACTGGATATTGTTGATAAGATATTGCAAAACTTTCAAAAAGATCCAGGCTTATTCAATCATCAAATTTATACAAAAATATTTTCGGTTGTATTATTAGCATTGAGTTGTTTAGGAACGAAAGGTGTAAAAGATGAAAAAATCACTTGGCGACAAATATATATTGCTTTGGTGTGTGGTAGCTTGTTATTCTTCGCTAATTTTTGGATACTAAATTTGCATCTGTCTTTTGGCGTTCGAGCCATACTTTATATATTGACTACTTCCGCAGGGTTTATATCGCTACTTATGGCTGGTGCTTGGGTGAGCCGATTATTGAAAAGTAACCTTATGGAAGATGTTTTCAATATCGAGAACGAATCTTTTATGCAGGAAACACAATTGATGGAAAATGAATTTTCGGTAAACTTGCCAACACTTTTCTATTACAATCAACGATGGAATGAGGGGTGGATTAATGTAATCAACCCCTTTCGGGCGACCATAGTCTTAGGAACGCCCGGTTCGGGTAAATCCTATGCGGTTGTAAACAACTATATCAAACAACAAATTGAAAAGGGATTTTCAATGTATATTTATGATTTTAAATTTGATGACCTTTCTACCATTGCCTATAATCACTTATTAAAGCATTTAGATAAATATAAAGTTAAACCCCAATTTTACGTAATTAACTTCGATGACCCACGCAAGAGTCACCGTTGTAATCCTATCAATCCTGAGTTTATGACCGATATTTCTGATGCGTATGAGAGTGCTTATACCATTATGCTAAACTTAAACCGAACTTGGATACAGAAACAAGGGGATTTCTTTGTGGAATCGCCTATTATCTTACTAGCTGCTATTATTTGGTTTTTAAAAATCTATAAGAATGGTAAGTATTGTACCTTTCCACATGCCATTGAATTACTAAACAAGCCCTATGCAGACATTTTTACGATTTTAACCTCCTACTCTGAATTAGAAAATTATTTATCGCCTTTTATGGACGCTTGGCAAGGCGGAGCCCAAGACCAACTACAAGGACAGATAGCGAGTGCAAAAATTCCTTTATCAAGAATGATTTCACCACAATTGTATTGGGTAATGACGGGTGATGATTTTTCATTAGATATCAATAATCCGAAAGAGCCTAAAATTCTTTGTGTAGGGAATAATCCTGATAGACAAAATATTTATTCAGCAGCCTTGGGTTTATACAATTCCAGAATTGTAAAACTCATCAATAAAAAAGGACAGTTAAAGTCGTCTGTAATCATTGATGAGCTGCCTACGATTTATTTTCGTGGATTGGATAATTTGATTGCAACGGCAAGAAGTAATAAAGTGGCGGTTTGTTTAGGTTTTCAAGACTTTTCACAACTTAACCGTGATTATGGCGATAAGGAAAGTAAAGTTATTCAAAATACGGTAGGTAATATCTTTAGCGGACAGGTGGTTGGCGAAACAGCCAAAACATTATCTGAGCGTTTTGGGAAAGTCTTACAAAAACGCCAGAGTATGACCATCAACCGAAGTGATAAATCGACTTCGATTAGTACACAAATGGATAGTTTGATTCCTCCTAGTAAAATATCCAACCTTACACAAGGAATGTTTGTCGGTTCGGTATCTGATAATTTTGATCAGCGTATCGACCAAAAGATATTTCACGCTCAAATTGTGGTGGATAATGAAAAGGTAGCCAAAGAAACCAAAACCTATAAAAAAATACCTACTATTTTATCCTTCAGCGATGAAGAAATGAAACAGCAAGTAGAGGCTAATTATAAACAAATCAAAACTGATATTGTAACCCTTGTGGAAAGCGAAATGAAACGAATTGCTAACGACCCAGATTTACAGTATTTGATTGAGAAAGAGGAGTAATCAAAAATTATATTCTAAAGATACGCCTAGGCTATTTTCTAATGGATTAGGCACGTGGGAGTTTGAGAATAAATAAGAGAGATTTATTGTAAGATTTTCAAGCCTAAAACCTACGCCAGTAGTCGCATAATTCCTTCCACCCTTATTGGGGTTTTCATAAAAATATCCACCTCTCATAAAAAATATATCTTGGAAGTCGTATTCAATTCCAATATTCCAAATAATTTCTTGTATTTCCTCTGATAACCCCATTGGAGCATCAGAAAATGATTGAAATATCCCTTGTAAAAAGGAAACATTTGGATTTTTTCCTTTGACTATCTGCATGGGCTCTTTTTCATCTTTTTGACCATTATTATTTTTGTCAATATAATTATATATTGGAGGTGAGGGAACTAATAGTTTATTAGCTTCTAAAGAAAAAGAGAGTTTGTTTAAATTATCAAAAGTAAAATCATATCCGACTCCTACTTTTAGATTTGTAGGAATAAAAAAATCTCTTTCTTCTTTTCTGTATGAAAGTTTTGGTCCAATATTAGAAATGTTAAACCCAATTTTACAATTCGAGTATTCCGAGATTTTATTTTGATAAAATCCTGAGATTCCCACAGATATACCATTGGCTATATAATTATTCCCATGAGCTTCTTGAAGGTTAGAGTGAAGCCACCGCGCTAAAACTCCCATAGAGAATTTATCAGAAAGTAATAAATTGTAAGAAATATCCAAGGTTAGTTCATTAGGATTTAAAATTCCTTGAGATATATAAGAGTTACCTTGAGTTTCTGTAAGCTCTACTTTTCCCATATTAAAGTAATTGAATCCGACTCCCCAAGCACTTCTATTATTTAGTTTTTTAAAACCATAAATACTACCTAAAAAAATATCATTGGTAATTCTATTCAAATAAGGAGTATAACTTGCACCTATTCCTAACTTTTTTTTAAAGAAAACATATTTTGCAGGGTTCCAATTTTGAGAAAAAATATCAGGATTGGTAGCAACTCCTGTTCCTCCCATAGCAGAAGCTCTAGCATCTGATACCAATGATAGGAAAGGCATTGCTGTTTGGATTATACGATTATCATTTTGTGAATATGTATAAGACATAAAAAAGTATATAGAGATAAAAAATGGAGTCCATATTTTCTTCATAATAATTATATTTTATGATAAAATTAAAATGTTTCTATTCCTTTAAATATCGGAATTTAAAAATTAATATAATGAATGCAAATGTAGCTTTTATTATTTAGTAATATTATAAATCTATAAAAAAAATAGTGATTTTGTGGGATATACCTTAGATATATTTTTACTTTAATTTCTTTATTCTCTAAAAAAGATTTTAACTTAATCTTTTTTATTTGAAAAAAAGTTATCTTTGCTGAAAATAATGTTTAATAAAAAACACTAGTATTACGATAAATAATCTCTTAACTATTTTTTATGAAGGTGAACTACTATATAATATTATTGATGTGTTTTTCGTTAAATTCTATAAAAAACAAAGCGGCAGTTCGTTTAATAGAAAAGGATTCCATCGCAGCAAAACTATACTCTGATATTAGTGATAATTTTGAAAATTCACTTTTGGTTACCAATAATTATGTAGAAACAGATCAAGAAATTGGAAAGGCTATTTTGGCATTTAAGGAATTGGATAACAATGATCATTACGTAGAAAGAATTAATCCTAATGAATTGACAGAGTTTCCCATTGGGTTAAGAGAAAATAAATCAAGTGTAGAGTATGGCATTGTTGTCACCAAAGCAAAATTCACACCTGAATATGCTGTCCTCGATGTGTATGCAAGAGTAGTGACTCCGCAAACAGGTGCTGAAGGTGGGAAGAGAACTCTTTATTTTGGTGCTGAGGGAGTGAAACTCTCTTATGAAGGAAGAATTATGGGAGATGCGAAGTTATCTATGCTCGGGGATGTTTATATTCCGTTTAATAAAAATCAGTGGGTTCTGGTATTGGAAGGAGGTAAAATCAGCAAAGCAGATGGAGAGAGTTACAACGACAATACGTATTTAACTATAGATTGTTATGGTGTTAAGGAATTATCCCTAAAAGGGAATATACAAATATCTCGAGATGTAATAGTTCCCATAGATGATAAAGGGATGTTACTTCCAAAGGAGAGGGGGGATGGTCAAGTACAGAGGGTTCGTGGAGACTTCTCAATTAAAGTCAGTGACTGGAATGACTTGTTAGTAAATGTAAGTTTAACACCTTTTGCAATAACTTCACAAGTGCAACATCAAGATAAAGGTTTTTTCTTATTTTTTGTCAATAATGCTATTTTAGATTTAAGTGACTTACGAACAGATCCCAATGTAGTGTTTCCCAAGTATTATAACACCCATGGTTATCTTATTGCAGGAAGAGAATCGTGGCGAGGACTTTATGTCCAATCTTTATATGTAGGACTTCCGCAGGAGTTTAAAACCAAAGACGATATAGATACCCGAGCTTCTTTTCAAGCACAAAACTTGCTTATCGACTCTTATGGAGTTTCTGGGAGTTTTTCAGCTAATAATGTGATTAGTATAGATAAAGGAATCACTAACGATCAAAATGGTTGGCGATACTCTGTTGATAAAATAAGTATAGACTTAGCAGCTTCCAAAATAGTAGGAGCTGACTTAAAAGGGGAAATCCAATTACCAATCCAAAAGCAAAACAGTAATTCTGACACCAGTACTACTAATTTAGGTTATGAGGGCGTAATTACCGACGATGAATACTTAATATCTGTTAGTACAATTAATCAATTAGAGTTTGATGTATGGAGTGCTAAAGCAACCATCCTTCAAGGTTCTTCCGTAGCATTAAATGTGCGCAATAGAAGATTTTATCCAAAGGCCGTTTTAAATGGAACTATGGAGTTGCGTGCTAATGCAGACGCAAATGATAATTTGGAAGACAAAAAAGACGCCCATTTTACTGGAGTAAAGTTTGAGGGATTGACACTACAAACAGAAGGTCCTTACATTACTGCCGATTATTTTGGAGTTCAAGGAGAGCAAAGGTTAGCTGGTTTTCCAGCAAGTATAAAAAATATTTTTATTACAGCAGGTGAAAATTATGCCAACCTTAATTTTAATATTACGATAGGACTTCAGGAAGAGCGTTTCTCAGCTTCGGGAGACATAAAAATCAAAGGAGAAATCACTAGTGAAAACCACTTCCAAACATGGAAATACAATGGGTTTGAACTGACAGAGCTTAAATTGAGCAATGTAGACATAGGAGTTGCAACGGTATCTGGTTCTTTGGAGCTGATGCGTAAAGACCCCTTATATGGAAATGGATTTAAAGTCCTTTTAAATGCTAAAATAGACGTCTTACAAAATGTAGAAATAGGTGTTAATGCTGTTTTTGGCTACAGTACTTTTCGTTATTGGGGATTTGAAGGAAATATACACAACTTAAATATCCCCGTAGGAGGAGCTATTAAAATCACAGGCTTTACAGGAGGGGCATTCTATCGAATGGTTCCAAATAGAGATATGGGCTTGAGCTATAAAAATAAAGCGTTAGTGATGACGCCTGATGAGTCTATTGGATTAGCTTTAAGAGCAGGTGTTTATGGTGCTATAAAAAACAAAAGTGTAGCATCTTTTATGGCTGGGTTTAATATATCTACTAATGCCAACGGCGGGCTTGCAAATGTGGGCTTTATAGGAGAGGCTACTATTATGAGCGACTTTTCTTCTCTAATTCCTATAGAGCCTTTCGAGGCACTTCAAGACAAATTTAGAAACTGGACAGGAAATTCTAAATTTTTAAATGATTTAAAAAATGAAAAACATATAAAGACTTTTTTAGACATTGCTGATGTAGAAGAGCAATATCCATTATCAAATAGCGTAGAAGGCACAATTTACGGAAAATTAGCCATGAATTATGACTTCAATAATAGTATTTTTCATGCAAATTTAGATGTATTTATAAATATTGCCAATGGCGTTATAAAAGGAACTGGACAAAATGGAAGAGCAGGAAATGCTGTATTGCACATAGCACCCAATGACTGGTATTTGCATATTGGTAAACCGAGCGAAATGGTTGGCTTGCGTGTAGGTTTTGATAAGTTTTATGTGCAAGCGGGTAGTTACTTTATGGTAGGAAGTCGTATTCCCGGAAGTCCGCCTCCACCAGCTAAAATTGCAGAAATTTTAGGTGTAGAATTAGACAATATTGATTATATGAAAAATTTAAACCAATTAGGAGAAGGGAATGGCTTTGCCTTTGGTTCGCATTTTTCATTTGACACAGGAGACATGACAGCCCTATTCCTCTATGCTCGTTTTCAAGCAGGATTAGGAACAGATATTATGTTGAAAAATTATGGAACAGAAGCCAAATGTACTAACCGGGGTGGCGATCAAATAGGCATCAATGGTTGGTATGCCAATGGGCAGGCTTATGTTTATCTGCAAGGAGAATTAGGAATAAAAATTAAATTGTGGTTTGCTAAAAAGAAAATTCCCATCATCCAAGCCGGAGCAGCTACTTTATTACAAGCAAGAGGACCAAACCCTTATTGGGCAAGAGGGTATTTAGGAGGGTATTACAACCTACTAAGTGGTTTAGTAAAAGGAAAATTTCGCTTTAAGTTAGAATTTGGGGAAGAATGCCAATTAGAAAAAGAATCGGTATTAGGAGATATGAAAATCATTGCAGATTTCACTCCGAGAAAAGGAGCAACTGAAGTTGATGTTTTTGCAGTTCCACAAGCTACTTTTTCTGTTAGAGTAAATGAACCTATTGTTATTCCTGAAGACGATGGTGACCATACCTACAAAGTAATTTTGGATAAAATGGCTATCATTGATGAGCAAGGTAATGAGATTGCTGGAGATATTGAGTATAATAACGCTAAAGATGTTGCCAATTTTATTTCTGATGACATTCTTCCTCCAAATAAAAATTTAAAAGCTGTTGTACAAGTAAGTTTTATGGAGAAAAAGAACGGCTTGTATCAAGTTGTTATGGTAGACGGGAAAAAAGCTACCGAGATAGAAGAACGCTCATTTACTACAGGGACTTCACCCAGTACGATTCCTTTAAGCAATATTGTATACGCCTACCCTATTGTAGAACAAGAGAATTATTACAAAGGCGAAACCAACAATGGATACATCAAATTAAAAAGAGGACAAGATTACCTATTTGATGATCCTGTTTGGGTAACTTCTACACAATTCATAAACAATAACAATACTCAAATTACCGATTTTAGTTATAACAACGATACTAATACCGTAAACTTTACCATTCCAGATTTAGTAAATCAAAAAGAGGTTACATTATCTATTATTGCTAAAAACAGCCAACAGAATGAAAGTAAGACTGAAACGAAAACAGTTGTAGATACCAAGTCCGATGGAAATGAAAACTCTTCAGTAACAACGCAAATAACTACTAAAGTTGCACAAGATATTTCAAAAGACGGAGTAATTGAACGATTGACTTACACTTTCAAAACCAGTAAATATAATACCTTCTCACAGAAGTTGTCTGCACTTAACTTTACGCCTCTTTGGCTAAAAATAAATTCAGATGTGGTTAATCTTCAGAACAATATGAACACTGATGAGTATTTTGATAAGGTAGAACTCGTTGGGACAAAATATACGGATAACAAACCATTGGTTGAATTAACGGCATTTATGGATGATGCTTTTGCTCAAAAAATCAGGGAACTTGTATATGATCCATATCCTATTGACGGAATTGCACTTAGTCGAGCCAATAATCAAGATGATTTTGCCGGCATACCACCGATAAAAGGATTTTCAATTTTCACTTCATACCTCGATTATTTAGAAACAGATAAGGGTAAGGATATGCTTAAACAGACATTTCCATATACATACAACTTGTTTGGGTATTACAAAGCTGATTGGTATGAAACAGTATCTAAAGCAGCAGCAAAATATATGGATATCCCGATGAATTCTCGACCTGCTGGAATCAATACACTATTGGAATCTACTTACGGAATTATTCCAAAAACAAAATATAAAGTAAAAGCAAGTTATAAATTACCTGGAAACAAGAAAGGAACAGAAACGAACTTCTATTATGAGTATAGATAAAATATTAGTTATTAGCTAAAAAAATGTATAAGCACGGCTGAATAATGCAACGTAAAAATCAACATACTCAAGAGATTGGAAACCATCCAAAAATGAAAAACATAGTTTTTCAATGGTGGATGGGACTACTTTTGTTTCTTGTTTGTTTACAACCTACTAATCTAAAAGCTCAACAACAATACCCTGTAAAATTAGTTCCTGTAGTAGTACCTCCTTATAGTT
>JAUNTR010000045.1:0-4558 GCA_030538575.1 Cruoricaptor ignavus
TTCTTTCTTTTTATTCTTGCTTTTGTAGCTTTTGCTCAAAACAAAATCGACCCGTATTTGCAAGCGGTTACTACAAATTCTATTTATGTAAACTGGATTTCCCGTGGAGATAATCCTTCATCTATTGTAGAATACGGAACAGCAGAAAATCAACTGAATGTTACTGCGACAGGTTCGTTTCAGCATTTTTCTGCGGCGTTTAGTAGCGGTTACAATTACCACACGGTAAAACTCACGGATTTAGAACCCAATACCAAATATTATTATAAAATCCGTTCCAAACAAGGAAATACAGAATATACAAGCGATATTAAAAGTTTCAAAACCTTACCAAATCCAGGAGAAGCGGCTACCGAAGACGGGCATATTCGTTTCTTGGTTTTAGGTGATAATCAACTAAGGCATTCTGATAGATACAACAGATTGGTTGCGGCTGCTAAAAAGAAAATCGCTGAGAAATGGGGAGCGGATAAATCTCCTGCCGATAATGTTGCAATGACGGTAATGGTTGGTGATCAAGTAGATACAGGAACGCTGGATCATTACGAAAATGTTCACTTTGCCAAAAACAAAGAACTATCAGGTTATTTGCCGATACAGACTTTAATTGGTAATCACGAAACCTACGGAACGCTCGGGATTACAGGTTACAAAAACCATTTTATTTTAGATGAAATGGAATACAAAGACATAAAATCTGGCACGGAAAATTACTATGCAAGACAAGCGGGAAATGTCCTTTTTATAGGTTTTGATACAGAATATTCCAAAGACAACGGAAACGACCAATTACAATGGTTGAAAAAAATAATGACCGAAGCCGATAAAGATGAAACCGTAGAATGGATTATTTCCCTTGGACACAGACCTTACCAAGCCGAGCAATACGTTGGCGACATTTCCGAATGGGTGAGATACACGGCTTTCCCAGTCCTTAAAACTTCTGAAAAATTTGTACTTCATATCGGGGCTCATCATCATTTGTATAGCAGAGGGCAGATAAAGGATAATAAGGTTTACAACATTATTTCTGGTGGAACGGCTTGGGACCAATATTGGGGAATGAGTTCTGAGCAAGATTTTGATGATGTGCAAAAAACAATTCCGAATTGGATTTATCAAATAATTGATATTGATGTAAAGAATAAAAAATTCAACGTAGAAGCCTATTCCATAGGAAGTTTGGATGAAACGAAAGATAATGTTTTGATGGATGAATTTCATCGTTACAAAAATCAAGCTGCTCCGAATAAACCTTCCATTATTTCAGATTTATCAGGGAATAAAGAATTGCCGTTGGAAATCGCTTCATCCGAATATTCATCAACAACGGAAGAGAAACTAAACACCACTCAATTCTTAATTTCTAAAACTTCGGATTTCGTTACCATAACCAAAGAAGTTTACAGAGATTACGAAAATCTTTTCGGAAAGAAAAATGGTAGAAGAGATGAGTCCAAAGATTTGAACGAAGGTGTAGATATACAAAAAATGACCTTAGAAAAAGGCTCTCTTGCCAACGGAACTTATTATGTGAAAGTTCGCCACAGAGACCAAAATTTGGAATGGTCAGATTGGAGTGATGCTCAATCTTTTACCATTATTAATAGCACACCGAGCAGCCCAGAAATCGAAGTAAATAAAACAACCTTCGCTCTTACAGATGATATTTCGGTTACTTATTCAGGAGGTGCAAAACACAGTTACGCTTGGGTGGGAATTTACGATCCGAGCCAAAATCCGGGAGGTTTTGGTAGTGCACATTATTCTTGGGCTTGGGAATATACCAATGCAAAAGAAGCGGGAAATATGACCTTTAAAAATATAGGAACAAAAAACGGAAATGTAAAATATGCTTTGAAACCAGGTCGTTATTACGCCGCATTATTCAAAGATAGTGGATACAATAGCATTGCCAAAACGCCACTGTTTTATGTGGGAGAAATTCCTGAATTGAAAACCGACAAACAAGATTATGATAACAACGAAACCGTGAAATTGTCGTACAAAAATTCATCTAATATAAAAGGTGATAAAGTCGCCATCTTCAAAGTTGGGAAAAATTACCAAAACGGAATTCCTGCAAAGGAAATTATCATTAATAAAAATAATGATGATGTAAATATTGAAAACTTAGAACCTGGATATTATTACGCAGAATATTTTGTGGAAGGTACGGAAATGACCATCGGGAACAGGGCTTTCTTCAAAGTTGGTGGATTGGTTACCAATCTTTTACTCGATAAAAAACAATACGAACTCGGAGAGAAAATCGTAGCGAAATGGACGGATGCTCCCGGTATTGCAAAAGACTGGATTGGCATTTACAAAAAAGGAGATGACCCAAATACCGATTCCACCGAAGAATCTGGATATTCTTACACTTATTTCGATGGAAAACCCGAAGGCGAAAAGGAAATTGCAAAAAACGAATTGCCGAAAACCGCAGGAGATTTCTTTGCCGTGATTTTCACTAATGATTCTTATAACGAGATTTCTAATAGAGTTTATTTTGAAGTGATAGATGCCACACTCAACAGCCAAGAAGTGAGAACCGCCGACCAAATAAAAATCTATCCAAACCCGACAAGACAAGGAGAATCTACATTTATAGAATCTCGTTTCCCGATTAATAAAATAGAACTTTATGATATGAGTGGCAAGCTAATCTACGCTACGGAAAACGTTAATCAAAACAAATTTTCCCTTATCAGCCACCAAATACCGAAAGGCACTTATGTAATGTCGGTGTATTCTCGAAAAATATTTACATATAAACTGATTGTGAATTAGCAATTGGCTTTAATACAAAACTTAAACTGCTTTTAATAAAAATTGAAAGCAGTTTTTTTATTTCTAAAAATCCTTTTTCTTACTTTTGTAAAAAATAAAAACAAAATGAAAAGAATTTACCTTTTATTAATTCCACTACTTTTTGCAGTTTCTTCTTGCAAAAAAGATGCGGTAGATGCTACGGATACCAAAACATTCCAATCGAGTATTAATGATATGGCAACCAGCCTTACTACTTTGCAGCAAGTGAAGTTTAATGAAGCTCTTTATATCCTAAAAACTTTCGGTGTAGAAGGCGATAACGATGTGCAAAAATTGGCTGCATTGGGCAAAAAAATTAATGGAATGAAAGTGCCACAAATTTTAGCAATGGCAGACCAAGTAGCACAAGAAAACGGCATTGCGTGGACAAGTACAGGTCCGCCGTCTCTCGGGGAAATGAATATCTTCGGAAATGAAACCGCTACGGAATTTGACCCCAATGACATCAAAGCTTCGTCTTTGGATTTAGCAACCATACAAACAATGAAGGATTCCGTTTTGGGAGCGAAAGCCATACAAGTTATTCCAAGATTGGTAGATGCTTCGGGCAAACCTGTGGAATTTTCGGGAGCTGCGTTGGAAACCATAATGGAAGTTTTTAGTGGAGGAGTGCGGATTTCAACTTCTAAAAATTTAATGCCTGATAACGATTTTAAAGGGTTTACCATAAAAATGGCATCTTTGCCAACTGCAAAAATTGTGAATAACGAAATAGATGTTACGGTAACGGTAAAAACCACGAATAAAAATTTCAAAATGTCCAAAGTCGGAGTTTCTGTTAATCCAAAAGCATTATTAACTCCACAAATAATTGAGAAAAATATTGAGGAATCTTCAAATACAAATGAGGAAAATCCTTCTGGAAATACAGAGCAAAATCCATCTACTGCAACTACTCCATCTGCGACAAATGTAGGAGATCCCAAAACCACCGTTACTCGATTTTTGAATAATTTGGGCAACCAAAATTTACGAAATGCTTTTGATGCCACAGACCATTCAGGTTTAGGTCCTTACGAATCGTTTTCCAACCCAACTTCGGGTTTTGGAGCGGTAAAAAATATACAAGTGAAAAATATTTCCACGGCAAATTCTTCGGGGAATTCCGCACAAGTTAATGCAACTTATGATGTTACCGATAACACAGGAAAAACTACTGCACTGAAAGTAACTTTCGGTTTGAAACAAGTGAACGGAGAATGGAAAATATCCAATTATAAAATCAATTAAAATAATGAACCAAGAACTAAAACTGAAATTAGAACAAACGATTGAAAATATTCCTGATTTTCCAAAACCGGGAATACAGTTTAAAGACATTACACCGATATTTCTAAATCCGAAACTTTATGAGGAAGTTATTGCGAATTTGGTAAAATTCAGTAAAGGGAAAGTAGATGTGGTTTGCGGGATAGAAAGTCGAGGTTATCTTTTCGGGATTGCAATTGCCGTAGCTTTGGGAGTTCCTTTTATTTTAATTAGAAAAAAAGGAAAATTGCCACCACCATTTATCGGGCAAAAATACGAGTTGGAATACGGCACATCTGAAATAGAAATGCGAGAAGGGCAACTGAAATCGGGACAAAGAGTTCTTATTCACGATGATTTATTGGCAACTGGCGGAACGACCGAAGCCGCAGGAAAATTGGTAGAAAAACAAGGGGCAACAGTACAGCAGTTCAGTTTTTTAATCGGATTAAAAGATTTGAACGGAGAAGATAAA
>JAUNTR010000045.1:4658-12456 GCA_030538575.1 Cruoricaptor ignavus
AGTACAGCAGTTCAGTTTTTTAATCGGATTAAAAGATTTGAACGGAGAAGATAAACTGCAATCCTTCGGTGCAGAAATTTATAAAGTTTTGGAGTATTGAGGGAATTAGTAATGTGACAATTGTGTTCACTTATTCAACAAAATATGGCTGAAGTAAATTTTTTTTAAAATAAATTAATTACTTTTGACGTTAGTAATGTGAAACGGTATGATTATTTCATTTGGAGATAAGGAAACTGAAAAGATTTGGAATGGTTTTGTATCAAAGAAACTCCCGAATGAAATTCAGAATATAGCAAGGCGAAAATTAAGGATGATTAATAATTCTATTGATATTAATGATTTGAGAATTCCGCCCGCAAATAGATTGGAAAAACTGAAAGGAGATTTGAAAGAATTTTACAGTATCAGGATTAATAATCAGTGGAGAATTATTTTCAAATGGGAAAATAGAAATGCACTTGGAGTTAAAATTGTAGATTACCATTAGCAACAATATGGAAAAATTAAAAAACATTACGCCGGGAGAAGTTTTGTTAGAAGAATTTTTAATTCCTCTGGAAATTTCTCAATATAGATTGGCTAAAGATTTAGAAATTCCTCAAACCAGAATTTCTGAAATTATAAAAGGAAACAGGAGGATTTCAGCAGATACAGCTGTGCGATTGAGTGCTTATTTTGGGAACTCTGCTAAGTTTTGGCTCGGACTTCAAGATGATTATGATATTGAAAATGAGTTAAAAGAAAAGTCGAAAGAAGTTAAAAGAATTAATAGATTAAGAAAGGAGAAGAGTATTGTCTAACCCCAATTCCTTACCAAACAGCAAACGTTTTCCGATAAAGCACAAGTCATTCTTCCACGACTTATAACTAAGATTGGGAATGAGGTAAAAAAGATTTTGCTAATCTAACAGAAACCGTTAAATTTGCATTTCATTTTATTATAGAATATGGCAAAAAATAAACATAACAAAAAAGTAGAGGGTAAAGAAACCGTAGAGTTTTTTCAAGATTTGGATAAAGATGCCTTGAAAACAGAGCGTTTCGTAGAAAAAAATGCTAAATTATTATCCATTGTTTTTGGTGGATTGGTAGTTGCAGTATTAGGCTATTTTGCTTATCAGCAATTTGTAATCGCTCCGAAAAATGAAGAAGCAACCAAAAGTTATTTGGCTGCAATAGAAAAATTACAAGCAGGAGATGATGCAGCAGCGTTGGGTGGAAAATCCGCAGCAAACCCAGGTTTTTTGGGAACTTACGATAATTATTCTGCCACAGATGCGGGTAAACTTTCTGCTTACAATGCGGGATTAATAAAATATAAAGAAGGAAAATACAAAGAGGCTTACGACCTTTTGGATAAATTTTCTTCCAGCGATAAAGTTTTAATGGCTCTAAAATACGGAGCAATGGCAGATGCACAAGCCAACCAAAACAAAGCAGACGATGCACTTTCTCTATTGGATAAAGCGACTTCAGTTTCCAGTGATCCTTACACATCTTATTTCTTTACGAGAAAAGCGGGGATTTTGGCTTTGGCATTGAAGAAAAACAGCGATGCTAAAAAATATTTCTCTGCAATAGAGGAAAAATACAAAGAGTACGACAACGGGATGTCCGATGCGTATATAGAAATGGTAAAATATTATTAATATAAAAATAAAAGTTATGGCAACCGTTAATCTTTCCGATTATAAGCCGCTAAACATTACTAATGCCGATGAATACACCATCGGCATTGTAGTATCCGAGTGGAACGATTTCGTAACCAATAATCTGCGAGATGCAGCTTTGGAAATTTTGGAAAAAGAAGGCGTGAAAAAACAGCATATTTCTGTATTTCCTGTTCCAGGAGCTTTCGAGTTGAGTTATGCTGCAATGCAACTTTGCAAGGAAAAAAAATATGATGCCGTTATCGCAATCGGTTGTGTAATACGAGGCGAAACACCTCATTTCGATTATGTTTGTTCAGCAGTTGCACACGGAATAAAAGATTGTAATACACTTACCGATACGCCAGCTATTTTTTGTGTTCTTACAGATGATACAAAAGAACAATCTATCGCACGAAGTGGCGGAGATTTAGGAAATAAAGGCGTGGAAGCTGCTGTTACGGCTTTAAAAATAATAAATTTCCGAAACAGATTTGTGAGAAAAGAAAACTAAGATTGAAACCTTCAAGGTTTTCAAAACCTTGAAGGTTTGATATTGAAAAACTATAAATCCTTACCCAAAAAATACAAACCTTTCAGCGTGTGCAATCGGTCTGCAACGTGTATTTTATTCGTCAGAGGTTTGTAAACGTGGGAAACGCCTCCCGTTGCAATTACAAAACAATCGTCTTGTACCTCATTATTTATTCTATCAATAAAACCTTCTACCATTCCCAAAAAACCATAAACCATCCCGCTTTGCATACAGGTTACGGTATCTAATCCAAGTACAGATTTAGGTTTTGTAAGTTCAATTTCAGGGAGTTGTGCGGTTTGTCCAACTAAGGAATTAAGCGATGTAATAATGCCCGGAGCGATAATTACACCCAGCGTTTCACCATTTTCGGCAATGCAACTTGCGGTAAGTGCCGTTCCAAAATCTAAAATAATTTTCTTTTTGTCGGGATACATATAGTGTGCAGAAACCAAATTGGCATAGATGTCGGTTCCCATTTGTTTGGATTTTGCCTGAACGCCCGATGAGGTGTTTCTATCCACCAAAATAGGCGATTTGCCGTGAAGCTTTTTTATGGCTCTTACGACATCTTGCGTAATTTGCGGAACAACTGAACCGATGATAATCTTGTCGATTTTCTCGGCTTCAATCTTATGAGTTTGATACATCATCATAAACTGAAACGTCATTTCATCGCTTGTTTTGTATGGTTTGGTATTGATAATCCACGAAATATCACAATTATCGTTATCGAAAAGTCCGAAACGGATATTGGTGTTTCCTATATTAATGACGATAGACTTCATTTTTTTTAATTTTAATTAAAGTTTTTATTTCACTTCTACAAAATTATCTTGAGGATTTGCATCTGCCAATCTCTGCGAAAAATCTATTCCCATTGCAGAAATCTCAGCTTTCGTATATGGTATGGTAAACGTGTATTCTTTCTGTGTCCAAGCCCAATAATCCAACGTCGTAAAATCGCCATAGATGTCTCTTTTCTTCCATTCTCTTGTCATATTCATCGGGATTTGATAATTGATGACTTGGTTGTTTTTAGTCAAAATACTGAAATCTATCGGCATCGGAATTTCACCTTTATTAATTAATGTAATCTTGGTTGAGGTTTCGCCGTATTCTACATTTTTAATAGCGTAATCAATTGTTTTTGTGGTGTTTATCCAATAATTCTGAAACCATTTCAAATCCATTCCCGATAATTTTTGTGCGATATGCAGGAAATCTCTATCCGATGGATGTTTCATCTTCCAAGTGTTATAAAACTCTTTCATAATCAGCGAAAGTTTCTGCTCGCCAACGATGTAACCGAGTTGTACCAAAAACAATTCGCCTTTCACATACGAGGCAATGGAGTAGGCTCTGCCGTTGTCGTGGTAATCCGCAAACCAAACCGCAGGCTCTTCTTTTCCTGTTTTTGTGAAATTAATATAACTGGAAATGCTCCCTATAAATGGATTGGGTTCGGGATTTTCGGGTGGGAAAAGTTGGTTCATTACCAGACTTTCGGCGTAGCTTGTAAAACCCTCGTCCAGCCAAGGTTTCGTGCTTTCATTCGTTGCGAGCATTTGCTGAAACCAAGAATGTGCCCCTTCGTGTACCATAAGACCAACCAATCTTTTTAAGGATTGATGTTCGCCGAGAATCATTGTGGTCATCCCGTATTCCATTCCGCCATCTCCGCCTTGAACAAAGCTGTAAGACGGATAAACGTATGAACCGAAATAGGCATTCATCAACTGAAAAAATTGCGTAACGTAAGGTTTGCTTTCTTCCCAATATTTTGTTTTTTCGGATTTTTCGTAAACGTAATATATTTTCGGCCCATCCAAAATATCAAATTCTTCTACGGTATAATCTTTATCGGCTGCCCAAGCAAAATCCAATATATTTTTTGCCGACCATTTCCAAGTGGCTTTGCCATTTTGGTTTTCTTTGATGTTTGGATTTTTCGTGTAGCCTTTTACTTCATTTGGATTTTCGAGCGTGCCACCTGCACCGATAATATAGTCTTTATCAATTTTTATTTGAACATCAAAATCGGCAAACGGAGCGTGGAATTCTCTCCCAATATAATCGAATGTATGCCAACCTTCGTAATCGTATTCTGCAATTTTAGGATACCATTGTGTCATCGTCATATCTATTCCTTCTCGGTTGTTTCTTCCTGCTCTGCGGATTTGTTGGGGAATTACAGCATCCCATTCCATAGTAAAAGTGGTTGAACTATTGGGTTTTAAAGGCTCGGCTAAATGCACTTTCATTATGGTTTCTTGGATTTCAAATTTCACAGTTTTTCCATTTTGTTTTATCCAATGGATGTTTTGCTTGCCTTCTTCATCATCAGGAATTGATGCTAATCGAGAAACACCATTTTGTTGTAATCTGCCATCTCCGTTAATGCCTTGGCTTTGCACCCGCTGGTCCATCATCGAGTTTTTTCTAAACGCGTTCCAATACAAATGAAAATAAACCGTATTCAACTCATCGGGAGAATTGTTGGTGTAAGTAATGGTTTGTTTCCCTGTATAAGTGAAATTCTCAGCATCTACATCTATACTCATTTTGTACTTTGCAAACTGCTGATAATATGGCGTTTGCTGAGCCATAAACCAACTTACTAAAAATAACGATAGGAATAAAACAACCTTTTTCTTCATTTCATTAAAATTTAAAAAGCGAAAGATAAGGATTTTTACCTAAAAAATAAAAAGATATAAATTAGGATTTGAAAAGGATATTTTATAAAAAAAGACATATTAAAAAATATGCCTTTTTCTATTGTTACGATTTAATTATTTTTAATGAATTTCCCGATGAAGTTGTTAGCAGATATATACCTGGTGGAAAGGTAGATATATCAATTTTATTTTCACCTTTATTTAGTATTGCTGAATATACCAATTGACCAGAAGTGTTGTAAATTTTCAACCCATCGTTGTTTTTCAATTTTATATAGATGTAATCATTCGCAGGATTAGGATATACCGAAATATCAGATTTGCTCACAGTTTCCGAAGAAGTTACGGCTAAATTCCCATCTTTACCTAAAATATATACATAAAGAGGTTCAGACGATGCGATAAGAGTGGAGTTTTCGTCATACAAAATCGATTTTAAAATCTCTTCATAAAAATTTTTGCCACGATAATTTTTGTGTAATGTACTGGTAGATTCTTCAGAAGCAATGCCATAAATCCTAAATTCTCCTAAATCGGAAACACTATTTTTAAATTCAGATGTTGCTGAATAAAAGCCTACTATATTGCCATTTTTATCAACCACAGAGAAGGATTTATATGGAGGAGTTCCTACGGTTTCAATGGTAATGTCTTGCAAGGTGCTTTCTATATTTTCCGCTGTGTTAGCGAGTTTGCCACTACGACTTAGTTTAATGGAAATGCGTTCTGGGGAACTTATTGTAAATGAATTAGGTCTATTTTCATTAAAAGGTCGAGATGTACTTAGCGTGTACGCAATATGATTTATAACTTCTATTTTTATAACGCCAGCAGGCATATTTTTTAATCCATTTACCATCTGTACATTTGCATTTCCAATGGAAACATTAGGAATGGTAATCGTGTGTTGCCCATTGTTAGGAATAGATTCCGCCAATACATAAGGAAATGTTTTTCCAAGATCTGGGGATAGTAAAATCCGAACTTTTGAGTCTGTTCCAAAAATACTCGCATCCACATCCCATTTCAAATTAATTTGTTCCCCGGGTGTGTAGTTGGGATTGAGAGTGTTTTTTATAGCAAATGGCTTGGCTGTACGAATAATATTTACGGAGACTTTCATCGTATCAATTCCTGTGGAATGATTTTCTTTTAGTGGCATATAATCCACTGCTGAGAGCCAAAAATTTCGTTTCCCTGATATAGAGGTACGTTCAAAAAATTTATAATTCCCCCAAAGCATTACTTCATCATAATCTTGTTGAAAAGGAACAATAGAGTTTGATGTAGGTATTTTAGGTGTTGTAACTGCGATGATGTTTTGTGCGTGATTTAACCTATCCATTTGATGAGCAGAGTATAAAATATCATCATTATCGGAATCCGTTGCAAAGATATTAAACTGAAAAAATGTTTCACGTGGAAGGTCGTAACTTCTTTTTATCTGCTCCTTCAAAATACGGGGTGCGTTATTAGATGTTCTTATCGCTAAAACGGAGTTTGATTTATCTGTCGGTCTATTCTTTACATCTGTATAATACGGCATTGGCAACAGACGATTTTTTATTTGTTCTATATTTGGCAGCGAAAAAAAATGACCTTTCCTACCATATCCCATAAGAGAATAACCTTCGTGAGGCTCTGTGTATATCTGCCCTTGTCCTCCAGTTTCAAATGTATGCATTGCTCCGAAAAGATGCCCAATCTCGTGTGCGAAAGTAAAATCACTATTGCTACCACTTACGGCATGTCCTTTGGTGGCTTTTAAATAGAGCCCTTCTCTGCGTGCCATACCTCCATAAGAGTCGGCTATTCTGGTCCAAGCAATACCTACATCATAGTTTTCCTCACCAATCAAACCATTGATAACACCTGTGCTGGTGCCCAAAATAACGGCAGGTTTTAGTTTATTGTCCTCATCAAGTAGATTGGTTTCTGTTAAAATAAGTTTTTCATCATACACCATTTTTATTTTCACTCCCAAATCTCTCATATAAATTTCATTTATATAACTTTCCATATTTGCGAGCCTTGTTCGGACGCTTTCTGTGTTTTCATTAAAAATATTCCGATAAATTTCAGGAGAAATAGGAATAGCAAGCCTAAAAATTCTAAGCACCTTATCCGACATTCGGGATTTTGTATTAGAAGATTTTGCATTGGGCTTTGCCATTGGGAAATAATCGTGATTACAAGTATCTTTTTCAGAGCAACTACCACATATTGAGTTTTTAGGTTCAGAGAAAACCAATCTTCCATTTTGTTCCGTAATGTTCATTTCTTTTTCCCCAAAATACACACCGCTAACGATATTATTATTGATGGAAATCAGCACGGTAAGTTTACCATTGGCGTTATATCCCGAATATGTTTTTATACCTTTGTTGCTAAACGAATTGTTGGTAGAATGCCAAGTTATCTTTTCCTGTTTTCCGTTTGGTAGGTTTAGCGTGGCGGATTTAGAATGTTTTTTCGATACCGTTTGGTTCGAGACCATATATTTTAGGTCAGCAATAGTTGTAGATGTTTTATGTGTTTTTTCATCTTCCAATTGTGCCAATAGAGAATTGCTGGTTGCAAACAAGCAAAAAATAAATACGAATATTCGTTTTATTTTTTCTGAGATTTTTTCAAGGTTTTTATTCATTTTTTTAGTATTGTATTCCAAGTTAAAGAAGTAAAAAATTAGGAAACTACATTTTTGTTAAATATTAGTTTTGTCTCGCAAAATATAGAGCAACAAAGTTATGCATAATTATTGAAATTATACGAATTTTAAATTCATAAATAGTTTAAAATCACATAAAAAGATAATTTTCTACAAAAGAAAAAACCACCGAAATTTATCAGTGGTTTTTTGTGGGATTTATTTTGATTTATTACTCTGTAATATTTTTTCTAAAATTCTCAAAGTAATCATATAAGTTGGT